>NZ_KV826449.1:0-67198 GCF_001835915.1 Streptococcus sp. HMSC034E12 | reverse complement strand
GATACCAGAGATGGAGAGGAGAATCTCGTACTCTCTCAATCTTAGCTTTTCATTACCCCACTACAGTTGACAAAGAGCCACTTTTTTCTATCATTCTCCAAAAACACTTTGAATATCCTCATCCGTTATTCCAATCATAGGGTTGATTTTCAAGAAATTTTCCTCAGTCAAGATATATTTTTCCACAGTTGTTTCCAAATTATTCACAGAAGTGTGTATAACTTTTTCATCAGTTAGGAGGTCTGAAAAGCGTTGGATTAGATAGGTATTGCGAGCTGTACCAGTGTTTTTGACAGCAAAGTCAAAGGCAGACTTTTCCCCAAGAAGAATCAATTTGCTCTTGGCACGGGTGATAGCAGTATAGATAAGATTGCGTTGCAGCATACGGTGGCTGATGGATGTAATCGGTAAAATGACTACAGGAAATTCACTACCCTGAGATTTGTGGATACTCATAGCGTATGCCAGACGAATTTTATACCATTCACTGCGTTGATAAACAATCTCATTGCCGTCAAAGTTGATAGTCAATTCGTCCTGTTTAGAGTCCGTATATTTTGCTGGTAGCAAATCGGTGATATAGCCCAAGTCACCGTTGAACACATTGTTTTCAGCGTCGTTGACCAGATGAATGACCTTGTCGCCTTGTCGATATTGACAATCAGTTGCTTCAAAAATGATTTGTTCTGTTTCGGCAGGGTTGATTAGATTTTGCATGAGTTGATTGATGTGGTCAATCCCAGCCTGTCCGCGGTACATAGGCGCAAGCACCTGCACATCTTGAGCTGGAATGCCACTGCGGATAGCAGCTTCTACAATACGTTCAATCATCTGCGGAATATGTTCACTACGCGCTTCAAAATAAGAACGGTCAGCCTTTTTTTCTATAAAATCAGTTGGCAGGATGCCTTTTTGAATCTGACTGGCTAAGGTAACGATAGTGGAATCTTTGCTTTGTCGATAAATTTTTTCTAATTTGGTCTGTGGAAGAAGAGGGATTTTCAGTAAATCTGCCAGCACTTGTCCGGGGCTGACAGAAGGCAGCTGATCAGCATCTCCGACAATTAGGAGTTTGGTGTTTGATGAAATGTTGCTGAGGAGTTGATTGGCTAACCAAGTATCTACCATTGAAAATTCGTCGACAATAATAAAGTCTGCGTCCAAATAATCATCTAAATGGCTAGTGTCATCGTCTCCTGTCATGCCTAAATGCCGATGAATCGTAGCGCTTGGAAGCCCTGTTAATTCATTCATGCGTCTGGCAGCACGCCCAGTCGGAGCTGCTAGAAGAATAGGCAAATCGTGAGATTTGCGCAAATCCAAACCATGCAGCAGAGCGTAAACAGCAATGATTCCATTGATGACGGTCGTTTTTCCCGTTCCGGGACCACCCGTTAGGATAAAAATTTTGTGATTGATAGCGTCACAAATCGCTTGTTTTTGAATCACATCATAGGAAATGGCAAACTCAATTTCGATTTGGGTAATAGCAGCTTCGATTTTTTCCGGTTCAAATTTGTTTTGCTTCCCTTTTTCTAAAATGCGTAGGAGACTGATGCGAATCCCTTCTTCGGCAAAAAAGAGACTGTTTTCAAAAATCTTTGTATCAACATTTTGAACTTTATCTTCTTCAATCAAACATGTCAGCTCATCCGCAACAGAACTTGGGTCTAATTCAATCTGACGGGAACTTTCGAGGAGTTCAATCGTATGTTCCAGAAGTTCTTTTGCTTCAAGATAAGTGTCGCCCTTTTCCATAGACTGGGTTAGGAGTGTGTGAAGCAGCCCAGCACGAAAACGCTCTGGAGCAGTATTTTCAATTCCTAAGCTTTGTGCCAGTTGGTCGGCAATTTTAAACCCAACCCCTTGGATGTCTTCTACTAATTGGTAAGGAAATTGTTCGACAATTTCGAGAGTTTCTTCCTTGTAAAAATCTTGAATCTGAAAGGCAAGCTTGTTCGGGATACCGTATTCAGATAGCTTGGCAAGGATTCTCTCGGTGCCGTAATTTTGTCTTAGTTTTGTGAGAAAGGCTTCACGGTTTTTAGCAGAAAGACCTGCAATATTCTTTAATTTTTCTGGCTCTGCTAAGACTTTATCAATCGCATTGTCGCCATAGAGATCCACGATTTTTTGCGCTGTTTTTACACCAATCCCTTTAAAATGGTCGCTTGAAAAATATTTGACTAAGCCTTTGCTGGTTGGCTTTGCACGCTCATAGCGTGTTATTTTGAGTTGTTCACCATATTTAGGGTGTTGCACGAGATTTCCCCAAAAAGTGTAGTCTTCGCCCTCCATAATATCCGCCATGGTGCCCGTGATAATAATCTCAAAATCATCAAAATCTGCATCGGTGTCATCAATATCTAACAGCAGAATCCGAAAGAAACTGCTGGGATTTTCAAAAATAATGCGTTCAATGGTGCCTGAAAAGTAAAATTCCATCATCTTCCTGTATCAATGTTAAAAGAATGGGAGTGGGACAGAACTAAAAATAGAAAATTTTTAGTTCGTAGTCCCACCCCTGCAAGGGTGCTTAAACAGTTATCAAGCTGTTTAAGGTTGCAGATGAAGAAAACGAAGTTTTCGTCAAAGGTGCTCTTCCGAGCTTGAAAAGCGAATGAAGAGTCCAATCACGGTGGCTTGCTGTGCAAGGCTGATTTCCCGCCTTCAACAATTCACTGAATGTTGAAGCTACGTTATTCGTTTATTCCTAAATCTGATAGAAGCTGGCACACTTTTTGCCCAGCTCCAACGAATCAAAATAGACTTGTTTGGGATTAGAAAGTGCCGATTCTATTCAAAGGCCAGAAACGGAATTTTGCTTCGCCCTGCAATTGATTGGCTTTAAAGGTTCCCACCTGACGGCTGTCTTTTGAGACAAGACGGTCATCTCCTAAAAGCAGGTATTCGTCTTTTGGAACTTCAATGGTAAAGCTAGTGTTCCCATTTGCATCCTGCGTAAAGGCTTGAGCTTTATCTGCTAAAGACTGAAAGAAACTGTTATAGAAATAGGTTGCCTGCAATTTATCGTCTTTGAATTTTGCTAGATAGTTTTTAAGGTAAGTCTCGTTGGTCTTTTTGCCGTTTACATATAATTGGTCGTTTTCGTAGCGGATAGTGTCTCCAGGAAGACCAATCACCCGCTTGACAATTTGCTTAGTTTTTCCATCTTCGTCTTTTTCACTTGCAACGACAATATCAAAGCGATTGACAGGCAGGTGTTTGACAACGAATAGATATTCTCCATTAGCTAAGGTTGGATCCATTGAATGCCCGTCAACCTTGACAGGAACCCAAAGAAAAGCGCGTGATAAGAAAAGAACGGCCATAAAGAGGATAAAAAATCCCCATTCTTTCATAAATTTTGAAAAAGTAGTTGATTTTGTTTGCATAACTTACCTTTCTAGAAGTTTCTTCGCTTTTTCAGTGTTTTTAAAATGCAGTTTTGCACTCGCTTCTAAGCCTTTTATGCCGTAGGCTTGAAGAAGCTGACTTGCGATTTTATCGGACTTCGCTCCTGCTCCACTGGGCAATTCATAGCCGAGCTCTTGACTTAAATTTTCAAGATTTTCTAAAAAGAGGTCACGGGCAATCATGGAGCTGACTGCTACGGCTAAGTATTTTCCTTCCGCTTTTTCCTCTAAAGTGAGAGGATTTGAGAAATGATTGCGTTCCTGTTTAACGTATTTCTGATAATTTTTGTCACTTGTGAAAGCATCAATAACAATTTTTTCTGGCTGCACTCCCGTTTGCAAGAGCAGATAAATGGCTTGATTGTGAAGGGCAACCTTGACAGAGACTGCATTATAGCCAGCAGCGATGACTTGGTTGTATTTTTTCGGAGACAATAACAGAGCTTGGTGTTGAATTTTTTCTTTCAACAGAGGAACGATTTGCCTGATTTTTTGGTCTGTCAAAGTTTTAGAATCTCCAACTCTCAGCTTTCGTAAAAAATCATGCTGTTCTGGTGTAACAAAAGACGCTACAACAGCGAGCCCGCCAAAATAAGAGCCATTTCCGACTTCGTCTGTCCCAATCAGAGGACAATTCTGCCAATGAGATGTCGTTTTTTCTTTGGACGCTTGATAGCCCAAAAATTGTGCTGCCTGCTCGGCTTTTTCTCCTTGAAAGAGGACTTTTCCTGAAGTGTAGATGGAGGCAGTTGCCTTATCAAGCTTAAAAAGGTAACGAATATAAGGATTTTTACTAGAAACAAGCTGTGCCTGGTATTGGGCAACAAAATCTTGAATTTGTTTCTCACTAGGTTGTAAGGTAATACTTTCCATATTGTTATTGTACCATAAAAGTGATAAATTTCTTTAAAAACTGACAAAATGGCTTCCTTTTGGTATAATATTTTGAGGTGATTTTATGGCAAACTTAAATCGATACAAATTTATTTTCGGAAAGAAAAGCGTAACCTTAACAACAGAACACGATAATTTATTCATGGAAGAAGTTGAAAAGGTTGCAACAGAAAAATATCACGCAATTAAAGAGAAGATGCCTGCGGCAGATGATGAAACATTAGCTATTTTGCTAGCAGTCAATAGTTTAGCGACGCAATTGTCACGTGAGATTGAGTTCGATGACAAGGAGCAAGAGCTGGAAGAACTTCGTAAAAAAGTGTTAGAAGCCAACAAGCAAAAGGTTAGTGAGCAAGAGGGGACCCTATGATTTCATTAGTAATTTTGCTGATTTTGGCTTGGAGTTTTTACATTGGCTATTCGCGTGGGATTGTTTTGCAGGCTTATTATACTGTTTCGGCGGTTATTTCAGCAATTATTGCAGGGCAACTGTACCAATCTCTAGGTGAACAAATCAATCTTTTAGTTCCCTACGCTAGTGCACAGGAAGGAACATTTACCTATTTCTTTCCCAGCAGCCAATTGTTCCAGTTGGACAAGGTTTTTTATGCCGGTCTGGCTTATCTAGTCATTTACACGATTGTTTATAGCATAGCCCGTTTTATTGGGATTTTTATTCACTTGGTGCCAAACAAGAAAGCCAATGAGCGTTGGTACAATGTTGCTAGTGGTGCTTTAGCTGTTTGCGTCACTTTATTTGGAATTCAAATGCTGCTGACCGTTTTAGCAACGATTCCCTTACCACTTGTTCAAAATCATCTCAATGCCAGTGGTTTAGCTCGATTTATCATCAGTCACACACCAATTACTTCAGGAATGTTGAAACAACTCTGGGTGACCAAAATCATCGGATAAATACAAAGACTCAGTTGGTGGTGCTAGCTGAGTTTCTTTTTCATCAGGAAAGATAAGAATATGAATAGAAAAATTTTAGAAACGTTAGAATTTGGGAAAATCAAGGCGCTCTTTGAACCCTATCTTCTGACAGAACAAGGGTGCTTGGAATTGCAACAGTTGTTCCCGTCCAATAAACAAGAAAGGCTGGAGACAGCATTTTTAGAAATGACGGACATGCAGCAGATTTTTGTGCAGCGTCCGCATTTCAGTCTGGCTGCGACCCAAGACATTACGGGCTTGACCAAGCGCTTGGAGCTGGAAGGCGACTTAAACATTGAAGAATTTCTCGCTCTGAAGCGGGTTTTGGCTGTCACGCAAGAATTGACTGATTTTTATGAGGATTTGGAAAATGTTGAGTTGCAAAGATTGAATCGGCTTTTTGAAAATTTGGTTTCTTTTCCGAGCTTGCAAGGAGCGTTGCAGGCTATCAATGAGGGCGGATTTGTTGAAAGTTTTGCTAGTGATAATTTGGCTCGCATTCGCCGAAAAATTCAAGAAAATGAAGTTCAAGTGAGAGATATTTTGCAAGATATTCTCAAAACCAAGGGCGATATGTTAGCAGATCAAGTAGTAGCTAGTCGAAACGGTCGCAATGTTTTGCCGGTCAAAAATACATTCCGCAATCGTATCTCAGGCGTGGTGCACGATATTTCTGCCAGTGGAAACACGGTGTATATTGAGCCGCGGGCGGTGGTCAATCTCAATGAAGAAATCACCAATGCGCGGGCAGACGAGCGCTATGAGATTTTGCGGATTTTACAAGAGTTGTCTGACCGCATACGTCCTCATATTGCTGAAATTGCTAATAATGCTTGGATTATCGGACATTTGGATCTAGTTCGGGCAAAAGTGTGTTTTATGCAGGAAAGAGGCGCGGTGGTGCCAATGCTGTCTGATAGTAAGGATATTCGCCTGCTCCATGTTGCTCATCCTCTGATAGAAAATGCAGTAGCCAATGACTTGTACTTTGCGGCGGATTTGACTGAGATTGTCATTACGGGCCCGAATACAGGCGGAAAGACCATTATGCTCAAAACCCTAGGCTTGGCTCAGCTTATGGCACAGTCTGGCCTGCCTATTTTGGCAGATGAAGGGAGTCGAGTGGGGATTTTTGACCAAATCTTTGCGGACATTGGAGACGAGCAGTCTATTGAGCAGAGTTTGTCGACTTTCTCCAGCCATATGACGAACATTGTCTCTATTTTAGAGCAGGCTGATGAGAATGCCTTGGTGCTTTTGGATGAGCTTGGAGCTGGAACCGACCCGCAGGAGGGTGCAGCTCTTGCTATGGCAATTCTTGAAGACTTGCGACTGCGACAGGTCAAGACAATGGCAACGACCCACTATCCAGAGCTTAAGGTCTATGGGATTGAGACTGAGGGAGTGCAAAATGCCAGCATGGAGTTTGATACAGAAAGCCTAAGGCCAACTTATCGTTTTATGCAGGGAGTGCCGGGTCGCTCCAATGCTTTTGAGATTGCAAGGCGTTTAGGTCTGTCTGATAGAGTGGTCAAGGATGCTCAAGAATTGACTGACACGGACAGCGATGTCAATCGCGTTATTGAGCGCTTGGAAGAACAGACATTGGAAAGTCGCAAGCGGTTGGATAATATCCGAGAAGTGGAGCAAGAAAATCTCAAATTTAACCGTGCTCTTAAAAAGCTCTACAATGAGTTCAATCGGGAAAAAGAAACTGAGCTAAATAAGGCAAGGCTGGAAGCGCAGGAAATCATTGATGTGGCGCTGACCGAGAGTGATACGATTCTCAAAAATCTACATGCTAAGTCCAGTCTCAAACCGCACGAAATTATCGAAGCCAAAAGCCAGCTGAAAAAATTGGCTCCTGAAACGGTGGATTTGTCACAGAATAAAGTGTTGAAACAAGCCAAAAAAGCACGGAAACCAAAAGTGGGAGACGATATTCTGGTGATTAGCTACGGTCAGAGAGGCACGCTTGTCAATCAGCTCAAAGACGGTCGCTGGGAAGCACAGGTGGGACTCATCAAGATGACCTTGGAGGAAGCAGAGTTTAACCTGCTCAAAGCTGAAAAAGAACAGCCTAAGCGCAAGCAGGTCAATGTGGTGAAACGAACAACCACAAGCGGACCAAGAGCCCGACTGGATTTGCGAGGAAAACGTTATGAAGAAGCCATGCAAGAGCTGGATACCTTTATCGACCAAGCCTTGCTCAACAATATGGCACAGGTGGATATTATTCACGGGATCGGGACGGGCATCATTCGCGAAGGCGTCACCAAATATCTCCGTCGCAATAAGCATGTCAAGAGTTTCGGCTATGCACCGCAAAATGCTGGGGGCAGCGGAGCAACGATTGTGGTGTTTAAGTAATGCAGAGTTGGTGAACAAAGCAAAACTGTTCAGGATAAAAAAGAAAGAATGAAGAGAGGAAACATTTATGAGACAAAAAGGAATACAAGATTCTTGTACAACGATTCTGGTTGGGAAAAAAGCAAGTTATGACGGTTCAACTATCATTGCACGTACAGAAGATTCACAAAATGGTGTGTTTACGCCCAAGAAATTTATTGTTGTTAGCCCAGAAGATCAGCCGCGGCATTACAAGTCTTTACTATCAAGCTTTGAGATAGATTTGCCGGACAATCCAGTTCGCTACACCAGTGTACCGGACGCTCTTGCAAAAGACGGGATTTGGGGTGAAGCTGGTATCAATGTTTACAATGTAGCCATGAGCGAGACAGAGACGATTACCACGAATAGCCGAGTGCTGGGAGCAGATCCTTTGGTGGCGACTGGTATCGGAGAAGAAGACATGCTGACCTTGGTGCTGCCTTATATCAAAACGGCGCGTGAGGGCGTGTTGCGCTTAGGGAAGATTCTTGAAGAATACGGCACCTATGAGTCAAACGGGATTGCCTTTTCTGACGTGAATGAAATCTGGTGGTTGGAGACAATCGGTGGACATCATTGGATAGCTCGCCGGGTGCCCGATGACGCCTATGTGACTAATCCAAACCAGCTGGGAATGGATTATTTTGAGTTTGACAATCCCGAATATTTCCTCTGTGATCCTGATTTGAAAGACTTTATTCATCGCAATCATTTGAATCTCAACTATGAGGGGGAATCTTTCAATCCGCGCTATGCTTTTGGTAGCCAGCGTGACAAAGACCGCCATTACAATACACCGCGTGCTTGGGATATTCAGCGTTTCCTAAATCCAGAAATTGAGCAAGACCCGCGCTCCTTTTTCCTTCCTTGGTGTCAAAAACCCTACCGTAAAATCACGATTGAAGATGTCAAGTATGTCCTTAGCAGCCATTACCAAGACTCTCCTTATGACCCTTATGGCTTAGAAGGCACTCCTCACAGTCGGCGGACCTTCCGCACGATTGGGATTAACCGCACAAGTCAAACATCTATCTTGCAGTTGAGACCCAATAAACCACAGGAAACGACGGGCATTCAATGGTTGTCCTATGGCTCTATGCCTTACAATACAGCCGTGCCTTTCTTTACTCAAATTTCCACCACACCGACTTATTTTGCTAATACAGGTGAGAAAGTCTCTACAGATTCGTTCTATTGGACCAATCGCTTAATCGCTGCTTTGGCTGATGCGCATTTTTCTAGTCATCTGGGAGATTTAGATGATTACCAAGAAACAACCATGGCTCTGGGGCATGAAATGTTAGGGCGCGTGGATTGTGCCTTGGAAAAGGGAGAAATAGTTGACTTTGAAGCAGAAAACCAAGCTCTAAGCGATAAGATTCAAGAAGCAACGGATCAACTTCTGAATAAAATCCTGCTAGATGCCAGCAATCTGATGACCAATCATTTTTCTTTGAGCGACTAACTCCATAGCACATTCTGTCCCTACAAATGCTTCGTCTCAAGTAATTGCTAACGAATAGAAGTTCGTTTTTGGAAAATTATTGAATACTAATCTGCGGAGGAGTTTTTCGCTCCGTAGTAAATATTTTGCAAATGCTTCCTTTTAGTGTAGAATGTTGTCAAGAAATGAAATAGAGCGATGACATCGGTCATCGTCAGAGGAGAACAATATGGTAACCGCAATTACAGATGCAAATTTTGCAGAAGAAACAAAAGACGGACTTGTCCTCATTGACTTTTGGGCAGCATGGTGTGGTCCTTGCCGCATGCAGGCACCGATTTTGGAAAAATTAGCCGAAGAGGTGCATGAAGACGAATTGAAAATCTTCAAAATGGACGTGGACGCCAACCCAAATACACCAAGTGAATTTGGAATCATGTCAATCCCGACCCTCATCTTCAAAAAATATGGGCAAGTGGTGAAGCAAGTTGTCGGTGTTCATACCAAAGAACAATTAAAAGCTATTATAGCCGAATTGAGCTAAAAGAGAACGAGGCTGGGACAAAAGTCCAACTTCAAATATAAAAAGCGAACAAAACTAGTTTTCTGGTAATCAGAATTCTGCTTTGTTCGCTTTTCGTATTTAATTTTAAATTTGAAGGGGTTAATAATTAAGATTTTTAAAAATTGAAGTCTTTTTGTCCCAAACTCTTTCTCTTTTCAAGATTAGAAGAGTACTTTTGACGAAAATTCGTTTTCATCAGTCACTACCTTTTTGCTAATAGATCAATACACTAATCGGTGCTATAATGAGAATGAAGAAAGATTGTTTCAATCAGAAAGGGCGATTAAATAATGGGAACATTTGGAATAGTAGCTGTATTCGCCATTGTTGTACTCTTACTCATTTGTATCTATCTTCTTTTCAAAGTTATCTTCAAAAAATAAAGTTAGAAGTTAAGTAGGAAATAATTACAAACGAGACAATTTCATTTCGTCCGCGCGGTTGATAAGGCAAACTGATTGTCGTTCACTCCGTCCGCCCGGCAGACGAAGCAAACAAAAAGTAGTTGAGGTCATCCGCCGCGCTGACGGAAAAAGGAGAAGTCATTGAAACAGTCGCTTTAAGTGACAAGTAAAAAAGGAAAGAAGGAATTTATGAAGCAAGAAAAGCTCATTGGATTTAAAATTAGTAACCTTCCTTTCCGTGTTCAATAACAGCCGCAAGCACTATGCGGATATCCTTGCCCGTCGCAAGGGCAAAGAGCCTAAAGCAGAATTGGGTTAATTAAAAAATGAGGTTGGGACTTTTCCAACCTCATTGTATTACGCTTTTTTCCTTTTTCCCCAAATACTTTTTTCTGCAACTGCAGTAAAGAGGGCATCCGTTGAGGAATTGAGCGCCGTTTCACAGGAATCTTGGATAACTCCAATGATGAATCCTACCCCAACGACTTGCATGGCAACATCATTTGAAATACCGAAGAGACTACAAGCAACAGGAATGAGCAAAAGAGAGCCACCTGCCACCCCGGAAGCGCCACAAGCAGAGATAGCGGCGACAATACTGAGGATTAATGCTGTCGCAAAGTCGATCGAAATGCTTAATGTATTGACTGCAGCAAGGGTGAGCACATTGATGGTAATAGCTGCTCCAGCCATGTTAATAGTGGCACCAAGAGGGATAGAAACGGAATAAGTATCTTTGTTGAGTCCTAGTTCTTCACAAAGTTTCATGTTGACAGGAATATTAGCAGCTGAACTACGTGTGAAGAAAGCTGTCACACCACTGACTTTTAAACACCGCAAAACAAGTGGGTAGGGATTTTTTCTCATCAGAACAAAGGCAATGAAAGGGTTGACGACCAGAGCTACAAAAAGCATGATAGCGATTAAAACTGCTAATAAGCTGCCATAGTTAGCCAACACCGCCAACCCTTTGTCAGAAATCGTCTTAAAGACCAAACCAAGAATCCCAAAAGGAGCCAGATTGATAATCCATTCAACGACCTTAGAGGTTACACTTGCCATAGTTTGCAAAAGCTCTTTACTGCTTTTGCTGGCTTCACGCATGGCAAGTCCAAATACCACCGCCCAAGATAATATTCCAATATAGTTTGCGGTGATGAGAGCATTGACTGGATTGTCCACTACTTTGAGCAATAAATTACTGAGGACTCGCCCAATCCCATCTGGTGGTGTAATCTTGGTCTTTGACGCTGTGAGTGTGATGTGTAAAGGAAAAAGGTAGTTAGCTAGCACTGCGACTAAAGCTGCTGAGAATGTTCCCAAAAGATACAAGATAATGATAGTTTTCATGTTGGTTTCTTGTCCTTTTCGATGTTGTGATAGAGCATTGGTCACCAAAGCAAAAACCAACAGTGGAGCAATGCCCTTTAAGCCACCAACAAATATATCTCCCAATAAGCCAATTGCTGACAGCTTAGGACAGGTCAAGCCGAGGACAGCCCCTAATGCAATCCCGATAGCAATACGCTTAATCAAACTAGATTTTTTCCAAGCCAAAACTATTCTTTTCATATCATATAATCCCTTCATGATCATAATGTCTCCCATTATAGTATAAATATTCTGAAAAATCAATCTGTTTTAGATAGAATACACTGGGGGAGTTCGCATTCCCCTGATTCAATTAGGCTCAGATATGGTATAATAGAAATAAGTAGGAGGTAGCTATGCTATTTGCGAACAAGAATGTATTCTCTCGTTATTTTGAAAAACTCAACTGGTCTCATTTGGTAGATGATGTCTTTAGCAAGCTCGTTTCACTTTTGCTCTTGCTAGCTCTCTTTTACCTCGCTAAAAAGCTGGTACATGTACTCGTAAGAAAGATTATCTCACCCTCTTTGAAACTCTCCAGTCAAGACGAAGGGCGGCAAAAGACCCTCACTCGTTTGATTGAAAATTTGCTGAATTACACCCTTTACTTTCTCTTGATTTATTGGATATTAGCGATTTTAGGTTTGCCGGTGTCTAGTTTACTAGCAGGAGCTGGGATTGCTGGGGTGGCAATCGGGATGGGAGCGCAAGGCTTCTTGTCTGATTTAGTCAATGGTTTCTTTATTTTGTTGGAGCGGCAGTTGGATGTCGGAGACAGCGTTCGTCTGACTAATGGCTCGATTAAAATTGCAGGAACAGTTGTGAGTGTCGGAATTCGGACGACACAAGTGCGCGATGCAGATGGCGCTTTGCATTACGTTCCTAATCGCAACATTACCGTCGTCAGCAATTTCTCACGCGGTAATATGCGAGCGCTCATTGATATTCCATTATACGCTCAGACGGATTTGGAGAAGGTCACTCGGATTATCCAGCAGGTCAATCAAGAATATGCGGGCAATCAAGTAGAAATTTTGCAGGAACCGACGATTTTAGGTCCGCAAGTTAGCGAAAATGGTCAATTTTATTTTCGTATTAGTATCACCGTCCAAAGTGGTAGCCAAAGCATCGTTTACCATCAATTTTACAGGCTGTATCATGACGCTTTATTAAAGGAAGGAATTGATTTGCCAACGATTTATGCACCAGCGTAAGCAGAAAGGAGATTATTATGGAAGAACAAGTACCGCATGAAATAAAAACCCCTGCCGGTCACGTCTATCGCTTGAAACAGCCCCTGTATAAGCAGCCTTTGTTTTGGACGACCATCATTAGCTGTGTCATGCTTGTATTCATGACCCTCGTGGTGGCTGGTTTAAGTATTTTTAACTTTGCCGTTCTAGGGCATGGTGCTCGAACTGCAGTTTATCAAGATAGTTATAAACATCACCGTCTGGGAGACAGCGTGCGTTTTGAAAATGGAATAAAAATCACTGTTCAATACATTCATGTGGACTCCAAAGAGCGGATGAAAGGGCAAGCAACAGGAGCAACGATTACCGCCAAAGTCATTATCGAAAATACCTCTAGCGAATCTCTCCCTCTCAATGTCTATGACTTTGATTTACAAGACGAAATGGGAGAATCCTATGTCTTGGATGACGCTACTTTTGACACTGCCAACATAAAAGAGGAGCTTGCGGTGGGCGAAAAGGTGGAATGGAAGCTGATGTATGACGGTGAGGACGGATCGCAGCAGCCCTATACTCTCGCTTATGACAATGTCAGGTGGGGAGAAGCCAAAAGCGTGAAGTTTTAGAAATTTTCAGCAGAAGAACAGTAAAAGACTGTGGACGAATCTGTCCACAGCCTTTTATCATGCATGTTCGTTTAAACAATCCCTTGAGCAATCATAGCATTGGCGACATTTTCAAAAGCAGCGATGTTTGCTCCTGCTAGATAGTCTTTGCCAAGATTGTAGTTTTCAGCAGTTGTTTTAGCAGTGTTGAAGATGTTGGTCATAATGTCTTTCAGACGAGTGTCTACTTCTTCACGCATCCATGAGAGACGGAGACTATTTTGGCTCATTTCGAGTGCAGATACAGCAACTCCACCAGCATTGGCGGCTTTAGCAGGACCATAAAGGAGATTATGTTCTTTGTAAACAGCAATGGCGTCAAGATTACTTGGCATGTTAGCACCTTCTGATACACAGAATACGCCTTGCGCTACCAAGCGTTTCGCTGCTTCACCATCGATTTCATTTTGAGTGGCACATGGCAGGGCAATGTCGAATGTACCGTCGTAAGTCCAGACAGAGCCTTCGTGATAAGTAGCACTTGCTCTTTCAGCAGCGTATTCTGTCAGACGAGCACGACGTTTTACTTTCACATCTACCAGAAGATCAAAGTCAATTCCGTCCTTGTCAATGATATAGCCATTTGAATCAGACACAGAAATGACTTTGGCACCGAGGGTAGTTGCTTTTTGCACAGCATATTGAGCTACATTTCCAGCACCGGATACGACAACGGTCTTTCCGTCAAAACTTTCACCGTTTGCTTTGAGCATTTCTTGCGTATAGTAAACAAGACCGTAACCAGTTGCTTCTGGACGGATTAGAGAACCTCCAAATCCAAGTGGTTTACCAGTCAAGACACCAGCATCAAATTGGCGTAGGCGTTTATACTGACCGTAAAGATAGCCAATCTCGCGTCCGCCAACCCCGATATCACCAGCAGGAACGTCAAGAGAAGGACCGATGTATTTTTGCAATTCTGTCATGAAGCTTTGGCAGAAACGCATCACTTCAGCATCTGTCTTGCCTTTCGGATCAAAGTCAGACCCACCTTTACCACCACCGATTGGCAGTCCAGTCAAAACATTTTTAAAGATTTGTTCAAATCCGAGAAATTTCAAAATCCCTTGATTAACCGTTGGGTGGAAACGAAGACCGCCCTTATATGGTCCAACTGCGGAATTAAATTGCACGCGGTAACCGCGATTGACTTGAACTTTGCCGTCGCGATCAACCCAAGGAACACGGAAACTAATCACACGTTCTGGCTCGGTAATGCGTGCCAGAATGTTTTCTTCAATGTATTCAGGATGTTTTTCAAAAACGGGTTCAAGCGTGTTTAAAAATTCTTCCACCGCTTGCAGAAATTCTGCTTCGTGAGCATTGCGAGCTTTCACCAATTCAAAAGTGTTTTGGATATATTCTTTAGCAGTTATCATAGACTTCTCCTTAAATAAGATACGAGGACGAGTAAAAATCGTACAAAATAGGAGGCTGACGCCGTGTTCGATGAACACAAGGGAGCCTATCTTTTTTGCTAGACTTTCGTCCGAGTTCAGTGTATGTTATATTTTGTTACGTGTGTCATTATAGCAGAAAATTTTTGTGTTGTAAAGAAAAAAGTTGAATTTTCTGAAAATTCTGACATAAAATTTACAACAAAATCCTGCTCAGCAAAAATTCATTTGCTTATCCCGAACATTTTTTCCTTCTATTCCGTTAAAAGAGTCAGATTTTTGCTTTTAATGGTACAATAGAAAAATGAAAGGAGTATTTCATGTCATCAACTCAAACACAAATCGCTGGTTTTTCTTTTGACAACTGCCTGATGAATGCGGCTGGAGTGGCCTGCATGACGATTGAAGAGTTAGAAGAAGTTAAAGACTCAGCTGCGGGAACCTTTGTCACCAAAACAGCTACTTTGCAAGCGCGAGCAGGAAATCCCGAACCGCGCTACCAAGATGTGCCGCTTGGCTCGATCAATTCAATGGGGCTGCCCAATCATGGACTGGACTATTATTTGAATTACTTGTTAGAATTACAACAGACAGAACCAAACCGAACCTTCTTTTTGTCGCTGGTAGGTCTGTCGCTAGAAGAAACCCATGCTCTTTTGAAAAAGGTGCAAGCTAGTGATTTTAAAGGCTTAACCGAGCTCAATCTATCTTGTCCCAATGTTCCCGGCAAACCACAAATCGCTTATGATTTTGAGACGACGGAAAAGATCTTGAGTGAAGTGTTTGACTATTTCACCAAGCCACTAGGCATTAAATTGCCACCATATTTTGATATGGCACATTTTGATCAAGCGACAGCTATTTTTAACAAATTTCCTCTTTCTTTTGTCAACTGTGTCAATTCAATTGGTAACGGGCTGTATATTAACGATGAAACAGTTGTCATTCGTCCGAAAAAAGGCTTTGGTGGTATTGGTGGTGAATACATCAAACCAACTGCACTTGCTAATGTTCATGCTTTTTATCAACGACTTAATCCTTCGATTCAAATCATCGGTACGGGCGGTGTATTGACAGGGCGGGACGCTTTTGAGCACATTCTTTGTGGAGCCAGTATGGTGCAAGTTGGAACAATGCTGCATAAAGAAGGTGTAGGGGCTTTTGAGCGCATTACAAATGAGCTGAAAGCGATTATGGAAGAAAAAGGCTATGAAAGCATAGAAGATTTTCGTGGGGAATTGCACTATCTGGACTAACCACAAGTGGTATTTGGCAGTTCATTGCCACATCATTCTCAAGAAAGTTCTAATCAAATCCTTATAACATTTTAGGAATTTGTGAGAAAATAAGAACAAAGAAATGAGGTATTTTTATGGCTGAAATTTATCTAGCAGGTGGCTGCTTTTGGGGTTTGGAAGAATATTTTTCCCGTATTACAGGTGTGACTGATACGACTGTCGGCTATGCCAATGGGCAGGTGGAATCTACCAATTACCAGTTGATTCATCAGACCGACCATGCTGAAACCGTTCATGTGACTTATGATGAAAATTTGGTTAGCTTGCGAGAAATTCTGCTCTATTATTTTCGGGTGATTAATCCGCTGTCCATCAATAAGCAAGGAAATGATGTCGGACGTCAGTACCGCACAGGGATTTATTATACAAAAGATATTGATGTATCAGTCATTAACGAAGTCGTGAAAGAGCAAAAGCGTCAATTCGGTCAGAAGATTGCGGTGGAAGTAGAACCGCTGCGCCATTATGTATTGGCAGAGGATTATCATCAAGATTACCTCAAGAAAAATCCTGGTGGTTATTGCCATATCAATGTTAATGACGCCTATCAGCCTTTAGTGGATCCGGGACAGTATGAGAAACCGAGTGAAAATGCTTTAAAGGAAAACTTGTCCGAGGAAGCCTATCAGGTCACTCAACATGCCGCAACCGAACGACCATTTCATAACGAATATTTTGCAACGTTTGAAGAAGGCATTTATGTGGATGTGACGACGGGAGAACCGCTTTTCTTTGCCAGTGATAAGTTTGATGCTGGTTGTGGCTGGCCGAGTTTTACAAGACCGATTGCCAAAGATGTGATCAAGTATTATCAAGATAAAAGTCACGGTATGGAGCGGATTGAGGTGCGGTCGCGTTCAGGAAATGCACACTTAGGTCATGTTTTCACAGATGGTCCACAGGATCAAGGTGGACTTCGCTACTGTATCAATTCTGCGGCATTGCGCTTTATTAAAAAAGAAGACATGGAAGCTGCAGGATATGGCTATTTACTTTCCTATATGAAGTAAAGTCGGTAGAATAAACAAGAAACGAAGTTAGACAATCCTAGTTGCTTCGCAATCACCTCTATAAGCGCAGGGCTGGACAATAATCGCCAGTTTGAAAACTGATTATGTACGAAACAAACGTTGTAGTGATTGATTGCTCAAAGTATTGCAGATAGGATTTGCGGAGTAAATTTCAATGTTTTTCCTATTTTTTAAAGCTTGCTATTTAGGGCAGATTTTGCTACAATAACTAAAAAATTCAATGAAAACATATAATCTCCATAATAAGGTTGGAGAGTTTCTACCGTCTTACCGTAAATAAGCGTGGCTTTGTCCTTAGTTATGTTGTCAGATACAAATAGAGCATAGGGTAATGTGAAATGATTGTCCCACACGACTTTTGTTTTTGCGATTGCTACGCTGACGAATGCGCAGTAATTGAATGCCTTGTGACTCTTATTTAAAGAAGAAGCGATGAAAGCATTTAAACAGGTGAATTTGGTGACATGTGACGCAGATTTTCATGTCTATCGAAATGGGCTGCTAGTGGTAAACGAGGACAAGATTGTTTATTGTGGGAATGAGGACGCCACTTGGGAAGCGCGGGTAGATGAGACAGTAGATTGTGAGGGAGCCTGGCTTATGCTTGGTCTAGTCAATTGCCATACCCACTCTGCTATGACCACCCTTCGTGGCATTCGAGATGACAGCAATCTCCATGAATGGCTAGAAGATTATATCTGGCCGGCAGAAAGCGAGTTTACACCAGAGGTCACAACAAAAGCTGTCAAGCTGGCGCTTACAGAAATGCTTCAGACTGGGACGACGACCTTTAATGATATGTACAATCCCAACGGTGTTGAAATTGGGCAGATTCATGAAGTGGTGGAACGCTCTAAAATGCGTTGTTATTTTTCACCGACTTTGTTTAGCTCCGATATGGAGACGACGGAAGAAACCTTAGCGCGTACTCGGACTATTATTGAGGAAATTCTGTCCTACAACGATGATCGCTTTAAAGTAATGGTAGCACCACATGCGCCATATAGTTGCAGTAAGGATTTGCTAAAAGGAAGCTTGGAGCTGGCGCGTGAATTACAACTGAAATTGCATATCCACGTGGCAGAAACACAAGCAGAAAATGGCATAATTTTAGAGCGCTATGGAAACCGCCCACTTGCTTTCTTGAAAGAATTAGGCTATCTGGAACATGAGGGGATTTTTGCCCACGGTGTGGAATTAAATGAGCGAGAAATTGAAGAACTAACAGCCTCTAAGATTCATATCGCCCACAATCCCATCAGCAATCTCAAATTAGCATCTGGCATCGCTCCCGTAACAGACTTGATTCAAGCTGGCGTGACAGTCGGACTTGCAACGGACTCGGTCGCTTCCAATAATAATTTGGATATGTTTGAAGAAAGTCGTACTGCTGCTCTTTTACAAAAAATGCGCACAGGTGGCGCCACTCAATTTACCATTGAGCAGGCTTTGAAAACAATGACAATTGAAGGTGCCAAAGCGCTCGGCATGGATGATCAAATCGGCAGTCTAGAAGTTGGCAAACAAGCAGATTTTTTAATCATTCAGCCAAAAGGTAAAGTACACTTGTATCCAGAAGAAAAGATGCTTTCCCATCTCATCTATGCTGTCAAGGGAAATGATGTTAAAGATGTCTATATAGCAGGTGAGCAAGTTGTAAAAGGCGGACAAGTCCTGACGATGGATGTAGTTATGTAAAAATGAAAGTTCTAAAGGAATCTTTGAAGAACCTCTTTGACACAATAGAGGTTCTTTCTTTATAAATATTTCAGACAAATTAGTAAGTCCATCTTGTATTGTATAGTAAAAATTAGAGGTTCGTAACAATTGTTCTAACCTCTAATTTTTGTAATAAGTATAACAAGCTTATGAGCCATAATGAAGCTAAATGGATAAAAACTCCTTTTGCAGACAAAGCGCAACACCAGCTGTTGCACCAGTGAAGTCATTGTAAGGCTCGATAATGAGTTCAGGCAAGTCTTTGAAGAGTAGTTTTGGTTGTTGTGAGATTTCTTGATAGAAAGCTGCAATGACTTTGTCATCAGTCAAGATGGGACTGTGCAGATAAATTTTCTTTGCATCAATCATCATGCTAAGGTTTAGCAGGGATTGTGTCAAATACTTAAATGCCAAATGAAGGAGATTGAGAATAGCTTGGTCTCCTAAGTTATATGCTGTGAGGATAGTTTGAATCGTGATCTCTTCTTTATCTGTGACAAGTGATTTTAAATGTGTCAACTCCGCAGTTTCAAAGATGATTTTTGCTTTTTTTATCAGCCAGCTTTCACTAGCATAAGTCTGCAAACAGCCTCTGCGTCCACAACCACAGACTTCTCCGTCAGGACAAACGACGGTATGACCAATTTCGCCGATGACAATATTGCTTTTGCCGTAGATTTTGCCATTGTACATATAAGAGCAGTGCATACCCCGTGCAAAATGAAAATAGATAAAATTCTCATCCAGTTGGTAAGCAGAAAAAAGGCGTTTTGCTAGTGCCATGCAATTGACATTATTAGAAAAGTAAATTGGAAAAGAAAACTCGTTTTTAATCTTCGCTAGATCAAATTGTTTCCATGTTTGATTGTTTGTTGTAATCAAATCATTGTGCAAATAGCGTCCAGGGATAGCTACTCCCACGGCTTGAATTGTATAGGAATTGTTCCGAAAAATAAATTGTTCAAGTAAATGACAAAATAAATCAGCGTCTTCTGCTAGAATTTTTTCCGAGGTGACGGTTGCTTTATCTTTATCAATCACATTTCCTGTATTATCACTCAACACAAAAGAAAAGTATTTTTCAGACAGTTCACAACCGATGAAATAAGAGTGCTGTTTTTTTATACCCAAGAGGATTTTCTTTCGCCCGACTTTTGTGTGTTCTTCATCTTCCCCCAGCTCATACAGCAGTTTTTCTTGGATCAAACTTCCTGTAATCGCACTAACTGTAGCAGGAGTAATGCCCGTCTCTTTTGAAATATCAATGCGAGAAATTGGCCCCTTGGCGTAAATTTTATCTAAAATAATTGTTCGTAATTCAGCTTGTTTTTTCGTTTGATTCATTATCTACCATCCTTCCCTGCATCTATTATATATTGATTATAAAAAATTATCAAATATAAGTGAAAGCGCTTGACTTTTTGGGATAATTGTTTTAAAATATAATTAAAAAGCGAGATAAAGTTGATTTTGTCTGCTATTTAATAATATATTATAATCAAAGGAGATTGTAAAGATGGACAAATTTTTACAAGCAAAACTAATGCCTATTGCTATTAAGTTGGGGAACAATAAAGGCTTAGTAGCAATTCGAGACGGCATTACGCTTGCGGTACCATTACTGTTGATTGGTTCTTTGTTTATGGTCATTGCTAGTTTTCCTGTTCCAGGATGGGAAGCTTATTTGACAAAAATTGGGGTTTCTGCCTATCTATGGAAAGGCGTGGATAGTAGTTTTGGTCTGATTGGTTTGGTAGCCAGTTTTGGAATTGCCTACTATATGAGCCGTCAATACAAAGTGGATGGGATTCCTTCTGGGATTATCTCGCTTGCTGCCTTTATCACAGTGACACCATTTCTTGCTACTAAAACAGGAAATGGTGTTCCCACAGCATTTTTAGCTTCACAAGGCCTTTTTGTAGCAATCATTCTTGGTTTGGTAAATGGTTATATCTATCAATGGTTCATCAATCATAATGTCCAAATTAAAATGCCTGATGGTGTTCCACCGGCAGTTTCAAAAAGTTTCAGCGCCATTATTCCAGGTGCAGTGATTATCACAGGCTGGTTGTTGGTTTATGCCCTTTTAGCCAGTTTAAAACTACCAAATTTGCATGCGGTAGCTCAAACTGTTTTAGGAAAACCGCTAGGCCTACTAGGTAATAATTTATTTGGTTTGATGATTCTAGTTGCTTTAAATAGTTCATTCTGGTTTGTTGGACTTCACGGAGGAAATGTCGTCAATGCAGTTATGAAACCATTATGGCTTTCGAACCTCGATGCCAATAAAGTTGCTTATCAAGCAGGAGAAAAATTGCCGCATATTTTTACCAGTGTCTTTATGGATAACTTTGTCTTTATTGGTGGCGGAGGTGCTACCATTGGACTTGTATTGGCACTTGGTTATTTAGCGAAAAAGAAAAAATCAAGCAAACAAATCAAAGCACTGGCACCTATTACGGTAGTTCCAGGCTTGTTCAATATCAATGAGCCAACCATGTTTGGTGTGCCAATTGTCTTAAATATCTTGCTTCTGTTTCCATTCATTTTGGCACCGATTGCGAATCTCATCGTTGCGTGGTCATCCATGGCGAGTGGTCTGGTACCGTTAACATATACTGACCCAGGTTGGACAACTCCTCCGATTATTAGTGGCTTGCTGGCAACGGGAAGTTTTAAAGCGTCTATTTTACAAGCTGTTCTTATTGTGATGGATATTTTAATCTATATCCCATTTGTGATTGCTATTGAAAAACGCTTTAAAGCAGAAGAAAATCAGTAGGGAGATGAGAGTATGAAACGACTCATTAGTGCAAACCCTTCGGAAATTCTAAGCATGACTGCCCAAGAGCTTAAGCAAAGCATTCAAGCGAGTGAAGGGCGGGTTGTCTTATCTGAAAATGTGGTCATTCGTGAAACCTTTATCGGAGATATCACCAATGCTGAAATTGCAAGAGCTTTCGGCGCAGATATGATTTTACTGAATTGTTTAGATGTTTTTCAGCCAGAAATATTTGGTTTGGATTGTGAAAAAGAGAAAATTGTTCACGAATTGCATCGTTTGGTAGGCGCTCCAATCGGTGTGAATTTGGAGCCTATTGATCTACAAGCGGATATGTTGGAAGAAGTGCAAGTGATTGCTGCCGGTCGGCAAGCTAGTCAGGCTTCTTTTGAACAAATTGAAAAATTAGGTTTTGATTTTGTTTGTTTGACAGGTAATCCAGGAACAGGAGTTAGCAATAAAGAAATTATTGATGCAGTAAAATTAGCTAAGCAGCATTTTTCAGGTTTGATTATAGCTGGGAAAATGCACGGTGCAGGGGTATCTGAGCCGGTTGCAGACATTCAGATAGCTGAACAATTATTAGAAGCTGGTGCAGATGTGATTTTGGTGCCAGCGGTTGGTACAGTTCCTGCTTTTAGTGATGAAGAAATGAGAGCTGTCGTAGATCTAGTACATAGCAAAAGAGGTTTAGTCTTAAGCGCTATTGGCACTAGCCAAGAGACGTCAGATATTGAAACAATTAAACAAATCGCACTTCGTAATAAAATTTGTGGTGTTGATATTCAACATATTGGGGATGCAGGCTATGGTGGTTTGGCAGTAGTGGATAATATTTATGCACTGAGCAATACTATTCGTGGCATTCGACATACTGTGTCACGTTTAGCAAGATCCGTTAATCGGTAGAAAGGATCGTTGACTTTAATGAATAGAAAGGAACAATTATGACTAAAGTTACCATTATGTTGGCATGTGCTGCGGGTATGAGTACCAGCTTGCTTGTGACAAAAATGCAAGCTGCAGCCGATGAAAAAGGATTAGATGCAGAAATTTTTGCAGTTCCAGCACCAGAAGTAGATGATATCCTTTCTGAGAAGAAAGTAGATGTTTTGTTATTAGGTCCACAGGTGCGCTATCTTTTAGATCAATTCACAGAAAAGTTAGCTCAAAAGAATATCCCAGTTGGAGTTATCCCAATGGTGGATTATGGCATGATGAACGGTCCACAGGTGCTAGCGTTAGCTGAGGAACTGATCGGAGGCTAGAAGATTGATATGGAAAATTCAAATTTAGAAAGTATCATGTCCCTCATTATGTATGGTGGCGAGGCGAAGAGCAATGCTTTTGAAGCGATTCAAAAAGCTAAGAACGGTCTCTTTGAAGAAGCACATGAAAAGTTAAAAGCAGCAGATGAGGCATTAGTTTTAGCACACAAGTCACAGACAGTGATGCTGACACAAGAAGCTCAAGGTGAAAAAATTGAGCTCAGTCTTTTGATGGTGCATGCTCAAGATCACTTGATGACGAGCTTAACGTTTATTGATTTAGCAAAAGAAGTTGTTGCAGTGTATGAACGACTAAATCAAATGGTTAAATAATCTAATAACATTCTCTTTAAGAACTTTGATAGGTTGAACGACTTGTCAAAGTTTTTTTAAATAATTAACAGACGATTATTTTATTTATCACCTGATAATTATTTAAAAAAGTTTTGGAAACCGCTTGCAATAAAATAAATTTGTGCTATACTTAATTTACGGATTGTTACTGGTCATGCAGGCAAAACCTAGACAAATACGAGATATAAGGTAGGAAAGCTACTTTCTATTTGGTATGTGTTTAGGTTTTTTTGTTACCGTTGTTCTATATTTATATGTGCAACAACACAGCTGACCTAAAAAATAAAGGAGGTCCATTATGGCAAAAGATTATACTGACTTAGCTCAGGATATTGTTGCTCACGTTGGTGGTAAGGAAAATATCATCAAGTTAGTGCACTGTGTGACGCGTTTGCGTTTTTCTCTGAAAGATGAGAGCAAGGCAGATACGGAATACTTGAAAAATAGAGACGGTATTGTAACGGTTGTAAAAGCTGGTGGACAATACCAAGTGGTGATTGGGAACCACGTGCCAGATGTGTATGCGGCGGTCATTAAGGAAGCAGATATTTCTGGTGAGGATAGTATTGATGTGGATGAAGGAGATGTTCCGCAAGGCAATCTCTTTGACCGATTTATCGCCTTGATCTCAGGACTTTTCCAACCAATGCTGGGGGCTCTTTCTGCAGCTGGTATGATCAAAGGTGTAGTTGCCATTATGGCAGCTTGTGGTGTTAAGTCGACAGACGGTGCTTATGTCATCTTAAATGCCGCTGGTGACGGATTCTTCCAATTCTTACCATTGATTCTGGCTTTGACTGCTGCTAAGCGGTTTAAAATGGAAAAATTCACAGCGCTTGCGATTGGCTTTGCCTTGGTCTATCCAAATATCGCAGCCAGCTTTACAGGTGCCAAACCACTCTATACGCTATTTGCAGGAACTTTTATTGAGTCAAAAATCTACGCAACTTTCTTAGGTTTGCCGATTATCTTCCCTGCTTCTAGTTATCTATCAACTGTATTGCCAATCATTCTAGCAATTTGGGTCGGCTCAAAAATTGAAAAATTCTTTAAACAAATCATTCCAGATGTTGTCAAAGTCTTTATTGTTCCATTCTTTGTAATTTTAATTACTGTACCGTTATCATTTCTTGTCATTGGACCAGTCATGACATGGGCTTCTGATATAGTCGGTGCTATTTTCACAGGTATTTATAGCTTCAGCCCAATTATTTATGGAATTATTCTGGGTGCTTTGTGGCAAGTGCTGGTTATGTTCGGTCTCCACTGGGGATTGGTGCCGCTTGCAATTTTGGAATTACAAAAAGGACCAGGTGTCATTCTTGTAGCTTCTATTGCTATTTGCTTTGCGCAAGCAGGAGCATTGCTCAATATCTTCTTGCGTACAAAAGAAGAAAAAGTCAAACAATTGGCTATTCCAGCCTTTATCTCAGCTTTGTTTGGGGTAACAGAACCAGCTATTTACGGGATTACCTTGCCAATGCGAACACCATTTATTATGACTTGTATTGCTGGTGCAGTTCAAGGGGCTTATCTCGCTTTCTTTAATGCCAAAATGCAAGTAATGGGAGGAATGGGACTCTTTGCGATTCCGTCTTTCATTGATCCAAAAGACTCACTATTACTCATTCACTTCCTTGTAGCAATTGCAATCAGCTTTGTTCTTGGATTTGTATTGACTCAACTTACAAAAATTCCAACTCTTTATGATGGGGCACAAGAAGTCGCTGCTGAAGAAATCAGTCTGCCAGTTGAAGAGATTGCTCCTGAGCAAGTCATCACAGCTCCGTTTAGCGGGAAAGTGGTCGCACTCGAAGATACGCCTGATGCTGTTTTTGCAAGTGGTGCAATGGGTCAAGGGATAGCAATTGAGCCTAGCGTTGGCGAAGTTGTCGCTCCTGCTGACGGTGTGATTCGTCTGCTTTTCCCAACCAACCATGCGATTGGCTTAGCGACTGATGATGGCGCTGAAATCTTGATTCACGTGGGCATGGATACAGTCGCTCTTGAAGGAGAAGGCTTTATGGCACATGTTACTCAAGGCTCAAAGGTCAAGGCAGGTCAATTATTGCTAAGCTTTGATATAGATACTATCAAAAAAGCAGGTTATCCTGTTACAACTCCAATCATTGTAACCAATACAGCTGATTATAAGACAGTTGAAGCATTAGCTGGCGGCGATGTGAAACTAGGCGATGATTTGCTGAAAGTAAGTAAATAATCTAAGAAAAGGACAAGCAAAATTTGTAGAGTTCCAAAACAGTTGGTCGAAAAAATCAACTAGAGCTACTACAAGCATGCTTTGTCCTTTTTATTATTTATCATTTCCTGCGTCATGTTTGCTTCTTTGTGCTACAATGTAGATAGAGGAGAATGGAACATGAAAAGATCAGAACGAAAAATACAGTCAGCAACTAATTGGCAGTTTATTTTAGGCTTGCTTTGCGTAGTGTTTTTAGTAGCAAGTGGGATTTTATTAGCTGAGAAAATAAACGATAGCGTTAAGACAAAGCCGACAAAAACAAGTATTGTACAAAAGAAAAAAATGTCTTCTACCCCAAATGGTGTACAGACGGCTCGTATCATGGCAAATGGAGATCTGCTATATCATGATCTTCTATATATGAGCGCCTTACAGTCAGATGGGACGTATGATTTCACAGAAAATTATCAATATGTCAAACCTTGGCTGAAAAAGGCGGACTTGGTATTAGGAGATTTCGAGGGGACTATCCGACCAAATTATCCTTTGGCGGGTTACCCACTGTTCAATGCGCCAGAGTCGGTGGTGTCAGCTATCAAAGATGCTGGTTATCAAGTTGTGGATTTGGCACACAATCACATTTTAGATTCTCAATTGGAAGGTGTTTTTTCAACGGCAAAAGCATTTGAGCAGCAAGGAATTACACCGATTGGGGTTTATACACATAAAAATAGGGATAAAACCTCACTTGTGATTAAAAAAGTGAATGGGATTAAAATTGCGCTCTTAGCTTATTCCTATGGGTTTAATGGCTTAGAGGAAAATATCTCTCATGTAGACTACAATCATCATTTGTCGGATTTAAATGAAGAAAAGATGAAAAAAGAAATTGAGCGAGCCGAAAAAGAGGCTGATATTACCATTGTCATGCCTCAGATGGGGGTTGAATATCAATTGGAACCGACACAGGAGCAAGTCACTCTTTATCATAAGATGATCAAATGGGGAGCGGACATTATTTTCGGCGGACATCCGCATGTCGTTGAGCCGTCAGAAGTCGTCAAACAAAATGGACAAAAGAAATTCATTATCTATTCTATGGGTAATTTCATCTCCAATCAGCGAATTGAGACGATGGACGGTGTGGAAAATAAGAAATGGACAGAAAGCGGCGTGCTCATGGACGTGACGGTTGAAAAATCAAAGAAAGGGACGATTATCAAGGAGGTACAGGCACATCCGAGTTGGGTGAGTCGTGTGGCGAAAGGAACGTATTCACCGGAAGGCTATCCTCTCTACACCTACCAGACCTATATTTTAGAAGATTTCATTGAAGGTGGAAAATACCGTAATCAATTAGACCAAGCTACCAAAGAACGAATTGATACGGCTTATCAGGAAATGAATGAGCATGTAAATTTGAAATGGGATAAATAGTTGAGATTAAAATAAAAAGCGCTTAAATGAGTCTTGCTGTAGACAACGTTTAAGCGTTTTTGAATATTTTAAAGTGGTTCTAGCTCATCAACTTGGAAAACTGTTTACCTAACCAGAGTGCAAAAAAGAGATTGCTGATAATGATGAGAACGCCAATGAGACTGAAAACAAGAAGTTCAATTGTGTTGATATGAAGTAAAGTGGTGGTTTTCCAAATGATAATACTGCTAACTGGTAAGCATAGGATAGAGGTCGCAAGAGCTGGGATATAGCGCCTAAGCCAGATAGCTTGCAGGATATGAGTCACCAAATGAAGAGCAAAAGCCACAAATCCTCCCAGCCAGATGAGATAAAGTAGGCGGGTGTGGTAAAAAAGAGCAAAGAAAGAAATGAGGGATACCACGACAAATTCCTCTGCCACGGCTAGTGCGAAACCTTCTGTGGATAAGCTTTTGTGGGTATTTAAAATGAAGACAGCTTTTTTCTCCAGTAGTTTTTCATTCCACTCTATCCATGGCATGAAGCCGATGATTTCTTCTATATCATGAAAAATGAATAGCAGCGGAAACAACCAGATAGTATCTTTCATTGAATGTCTCCTTGTTATTTTTTCCGATATTGACTAGGAGTTATTTGGTAATACTTTTTAAACTGACGATTGAAGTTGGAGAGATTGTTAAAGCCAGACTGTGTAGCAATTTCTAGGACGGGCAAGGTAGAGTGTTGCAAGAGTTCAGCCGCTTTTCGCAAGCGAAATTGAATCACGTATTCCATGCAAGATACCCCAAGATGTTTCTTAAAGAAATTCATGAAATGGGTATCGCTGTAACCACAAATTTGAGCAAGCTGATCAATCGTTAGTTCCTCTTGATAATGACTACCGATATAGTCAATGATGGTACGGATTTTTTCTTCCTTGCGATAGCCTTCTAAGGATTGCTCTTTTGAAATCACATAGCCATTTTCAAATAAGAGAAAAAAGAGTTGGTTGAGCTGGGCTTTGAGCTGAAATTCAAAATACTCTGTACGATAATAGCCTGTTTTCATGGCATCAAGTAGACACTGCCGAATGTCTGCATAGGCTGGCTGATTGGGCTTGATGACACGAACAAAATCCAGCTGACCATTATAAAGCGGCTGCAAATATTCAATACTAGCTTGATCCATCGCAGAATAGCCCATTAAGTCTAAATGAAAGTTGATTGCATCCATATAGTGGCGACGATTTTCAATCGGGTGAATGGAGTGAAGAGCATTGGGACGAATGAGGATAATATCACCTGCTTCACTATTAAAGTAATCATAATCAATGTGAAACTGCGCAGTTCCCTCATGAACATAAACCAGTTCAACATCCGTATGCCAATGAAAGAGAATGTCCGGCTGACCGTTTTTTGTAATGGTTCGTGTGAGAGAATAAGGAGTGCCTTGAGTTTTGTAAACGATATCTTTGTGTAATGTTCTCAGATCCATAAGTGTTGCCTCTTTCGTAGAATAATACCAATTTATAAGAGAATTGTGTTAGAAAATACTCTTGTCTAAGATTATAATATAATTAAGTAAAAAATAAAAGAGGTAAAAGTCATGAGTAAATTTCCAGCAGATTTTCTTTGGGGCGGTGCAACAGCTGCCAATCAATACGAAGGAGCTTACAATGTGGACGGGAAAGGTCTTTCAGTTCAAGATGTGACACCAAAAGGCGGCATGCCAGCTAAAGCAGGTGATCTCAATCCTTTGATTACAGATGAGCCAACACTAGACAATCTTAAATTAGAAGGGATTGACTTTTATCATCGTTACAAAGAAGACATTGCCCTTTTTGCAGAAATGGGCTTCAAGGTCTATCGTACTTCCATTGCATGGTCACGGATTTTCCCAAATGGTGATGAAACGGAGCCAAATGAAGCAGGTCTAAAGTTTTATGATGATCTCTTTGATGAATTGGCAAAATATGGTATTGAGCCTTTAGTGACTTTGTCGCACTATGAAACACCGCTACACTTGGCACGCAAGTACAATGGTTGGGCAAATCGTGATTTGATTGGTTTTTATGAGCGCTATGTTCGCACTGTCTTTACTCGCTACAAAGACAAGGTGAAATATTGGTTGACCTTTAATGAAATCAACTCCGTTCTTCATGCGCCATTTATGAGCGGAGGGATTGCAACACCCGTAGAAGAATTGTCCAAGCAAGATCTTTATCAAGCAGTTCATCACGAACTAGTGGCATCAGCTCTTGCAACGAAGATTGGGCATGAAATCAATCCAAACTTTAAGATTGGTTGTATGGTACTGGCCATGCCGGCTTATCCGATGACGCCAAAACCAGAGGACGTACTGGCTGCCCGTGAGTTTGAAAATCAAAACTATCTCTTTTCAGATATTCATGTGCGTGGAAAATACCCAGCATATATGAACCGTTTCTTCAAGGAAAATGGAATTGAGATTCAATTTGCGCCGGGTGATAAGAAATTGATGGCAGAACATACCGTGGACTTCATCTCCTTCTCTTATTATATGAGTGTGGTTCAAGCTCATGATCCAGAAAGTTATTCTTCTGGTCGTGGAAATGTTCTAGGTGGTCTGCAAAACCCTTATCTAACTGCTTCAGAATGGGGGTGGCAAGTTGACCCAATCGGTCTGCGTCTGGTCCTCAATGCTTTCTATGACCGCTACCAATTGCCGCTCTTTATCGTAGAAAATGGTCTCGGTGCTAAAGATGTCTTGGTGGATGGCCCTAATGGTCCAACTGTTGAAGATGATTATCGTATTGATTATCTTAAACAACATTTGCAACAGGTCGGCGAAGCGATTGAAGATGGTGTTGAGCTCTGGGGCTATACCACTTGGGGCTGTATTGACCTCGTGTCTGCTTCAACAGCTCAGATGAGCAAGCGTTACGGATTTATCTATGTTGACCGCAACGACGATGGAACAGGGTCTTTGGATCGCTACAAGAAAAAATCATTTGATTGGTATAAAGAAGTTATTGCAACGAACGGAGAAAAACTCTATGAAGATTGAACATACAGCCCTTTATGTTCGAGATGTAGAAGGGGCTAAACGCTTCTTTGAAACGTATTTTGAGGCAAAAAGTAACCAGCTTTACTATAATCAGAAAACAGGTTTTCAATCTTACTTCCTCAGCTTTGACGAAGGAGCAAGATTGGAAATCATGACCCGAAAGGAAGGTTTAGCGGATAACAACCAACCACTGCATTTTGCAAGCTAAACGATAAAATACATGAGGCTGGGAACTTTTGTCCCAACCTCCTTTTTCGTGTTAAACAAATGAACTGAAAGTTGTAACATAGATATCAGGAGGAAAATGTCCAAGTGCCGCTCTCTGTTGTTTTTACCTTAAAAATTTGCCAAATAGAGAAATCATTTTGATTTTACTTTTTTTCAGTCGTATTTATTTTTGAAAGTTAAAAAGACAAACCTCAAAAAGAAGTTTGTCTAGCGTTTTATAAGGATTTACTAAACAGTCATAAGATGTCGTCACGTACAACTTAATCCCAAAACTTTTTAGCGATTTCTTGACCTTGTTTGATTTTGGCCCATTGTTGTGGAATAGCTAGTTCATTGCCTGAATCGCAGGAAGCAAAACCGCATTGATGTGACAGCAGGAGACGATCCTTAGGAAGGATAGTGCTGGCTTGTTCTAATAAACGAAGTACACGTTCTTCATCATCTAGATCAGTTGTCTTACTAGAAAGAAGTCCAAGAACAACTTCGGCATCTTTATCTTTAAGAGAAGCAAGAGCCTTCAAATCACCAGATACATCACTGTCCCATTCTAAGAAAAAGCGGTCATAGTGTTGATCACGTAAGAATTTTTCCGCAATGGCTTCATAAGTTCCGCCTGATGCCGAACGGCTTTCATAATTTCCGCGGCAGTTGTGTGTCCAAACTTTCAGTCCTAATTGATGTCCATAATCAGCCACTTCGTTATTGATTGCAATGAATTCATCAGCTAAATCAGCCAGCGCAGCATTGCCATCGGCAAAAAATGAAGCAGGATTTGATTCGTCAAAAAGTTCCCAGAGGCAGTCGTCAAACTGGATAATTTCACCGCCAGCTTCTTTATATTCTGTCAAGAATTCTTTGTAAGCCTTGATGAGACTGGCCTTTAATTCTTCATTTGTTTTGTAAACTTGATCATCGCCAGCTAGCCCATCAAAGATAGCCAGTTCTGTGTAAGCATGAGCAGGACCCCAAATGGTTAATTTGGTTTGCGTATTACCAGCTTCTTCCTTGAGCAATTTGTAAATGTCTAAGAAATGATGATTCTTCCCTGAAAGAGGTTCAGTGATACGGATACCAATGTCTTTGCGGGTCTCGTACTGTCCGCCATCATGGTCTTGGAAAGTGTAACCATGGTCAGCAATGTAGCGCTCAATGCCTTTAAGACCCCAAACAAAGTCTAAGTGCCACATTGATTTCGAGTATTCGCCGTCTGTCAGAATATCAATATCGTTTGCCTTTTCATCAGCAATCACTTTTTTTATCGCTGCTGTCTCTGTTTCAAGATAGCCGGGAAAACTGTCGTAAAATGGATAGTGAATATCATCACGATGTTCGATTTTATTTTTGTAGGCAAGGAGATTGGCTGGGCGAAGAAGAGAGCCAACAAGTTGAAATTTTGATTGTGTCATGTCAAAAGCCTCTTTCTAAATTTCTTACTTTTTATTGTACACAAGCTAAGCACTTTTGAAAAATAGTTAATTTAGAGGAAGGGATATAGCTTAAAACTATATCTAAAACGACCAATCCTTGCTTGAATACAATTGTTTCTTTTTCACCCCTCTTTTTGATAAAATAGAAGAAAAAGGTTTATTTACTATTTTTTAAATGTGCTATAATCCTTTTGAAATAGGATGTAAATGTAGCCAATCCTGTACTGTATTATCCGAGCAAAATTACAGAAATAGCAAAAGGATAGTTGTCATCATGAAATAAATGAACGACGAGATTTGAATTTGAAATGGATGATTGTTAGAGGTGATAACATGACAATTAAGATGGTTGTGACCGATATGGACGGCACGCTCTTAGATGAAAAAGGGGAATTCGATCGAAGTCGGTTGAAAAATATATTGGATGAGCTGGACAAGCGGGAGATTCGGTTTGTGGTGGCAACGGGCAACGAAATTCACCGAATGCACTTGTTATTTGGTGATTTGTTGGAGCGCGTGACCTTGATTGTTGCAAATGGTGCGCGGATTTTTGATAAAAACGAGGTACTGCTGGGGACATGTTGGTCTCAAGACCTAGTGGCACAGGTCTTGTCTTACTTTGAAGGGAGAGAACGTGATGTGCACCTCGTTGTCACAGCTGAAAATGGCGCTTTTGTCAAAACGGGAACGATTTTCCCTATGATTGAAAAAGTCATGACAGCAGAAATGGCGCAAGAATTTTACCGAAAGATAAACTTTGTCGAAACATTACGTCCAGACGATTTTCCGCAAGTTCTGAAAATGAGTATGGTGGTAAACGAGCAAGTAGCAGTTCAGGCTACTCGACAGCTCAATCAGGATTTTGCAGACACATTAAATGCAGTCACAAGCGGCTATGGAGCGATTGACATTTTGCAAAAAGGAATCCATAAAGCTTGGGGGGTAGAGCAATTGATGCAAAAAATTGATAGAACTGTCTCAAAAATTGTAAATTCCGATTGCTGTAGCGGGTCTGGCTAAGGGCAAAATTCCAGATGACTTTGAAGCCAACTTAGGAACATTGAATCGTGCCGCCTCTAAGGTTGGTGATGAAGCTTTTGCGGCAGCTGATCTGGTGATTGCTCTTGGGACAAACTTCCCATTTGCCAACTTAGTTTATCGTTCTCATGATTTTAAGTTTGTTTCTATTGATATTGATGCTGCTAATTTTGGTCGTCATCACTACTTGGATTTAGGAATTTTATCAGATTCTGGAAGTTTTCTGAAAAAAGCCTTGGAACGTAGTGAAGCAGTCGCTCCACAACCATTTTATCAAGCAAGTGTGGCAGCTATGAAAGATTGGAAAGCTTATCTGGAACGTTTAATGCAAAAAGCAGACGGACCACTAGAGTTTGAGCAAGTTTATCGCGAAATCAACCACATTTCAGATGCCAATGCTGTCTATGGTATTGATGTTGGGGACAATATTATCAATAGCTTCCGCTTCTTAAACTTTACATCAGAGAAGAAATGGACAATTTCAGCTCTCTTTGCTACGATGGGGTATGGCTTACCAGCTTCTATCGCAGGTCAATTTGGTTTTCCAAATCGTCAAGTTTTCAATATTGCTGGAGATGGTGCGTTTTCAATGGTCATGCAAGATCTGACGACCCAAGTCAAATACCAGTTGCCAATTATCAATATTATCACTTCTAATAATTCACTCAACTTTATCAAGTCTGAACAGGAAGATTTGGTCATGAACTTTTCAGGCGTAGATCTCTACGAAGTAGATTTTGCGAAAGTCGCAGAAGGAATGGGAGTAGAGGGAATAACAGTTAAAACTTTAGAGGAATTGCCAGCTGCATTTGACCGCGCACTTGAAGTTTCAAAATCTGGAAAGCCTGTTTTGATTGATGCTAAAATCACAGACAAATGTGGTATCCCTGTGGAAGAGTTGGAATTGGATATTGTTGATGGTGACTTTGTAGAAAAAATTTCTACTGGTTATCAAGAAACACATGGTCAAATGAGTCCAGAAGAATTCTTTGCGGCTTATGATGGGCAAGAGCTGCGACCTATTACAGCTTATTTCAAAGAATATGGTGTCAAGCCATAACGTGATCCACAGCTTATCTTAATTTACCACTGTCTATAGTAGTTAGAGCGGGAGGGCATCCCTCTCTAACTCTACTATAAATTGTAGAAGCTGTTTCACTTTATTAAATTGGTATAAATTTTATACAAATTCTTATTATTCTGATCTGTTAGATAGACTGATTGAATTTTTTGTTTCGAAAAAATGAAAGCGTTTGCTTCTCGAAAGTTCAATCTGACTTTCTCTGCAGATATGCATTAGATAGGAGGAAACATTATGTCTTACCAAACTAGTAGTGCTGAAGGTCCAGTTGATTTCATTAACACTTATGATTTAGAGCCCATGGCTCAGAAGGTCATTCCCAAAGCTGCATTTGGCTATATTGCAAGTGGAGCCGAAGATACTTTTACTCTGCGGGAAAATATTCGTGCCTTTAACCATAAGCTAATCGTACCTCATACGCTTCGCAATGTGGAAAATCCAAGTACAGAGATTGAATTTGACGGAGATAAACTATCGTCTCCAATTATTCTAGCTCCGGTAGCGGATCATAAGCTGGCGAATGTACAAGGAGAAGTGGCTTCCTGATGGTGCAGGCAAGACAATGGACTTCGTTTACAAATCAGCTAAGCAAAAATTATCCCCTCGTGATGTGGAATTTATCGGGTCTTACTCAGACCTTCCTGTCTATGTCAAGGGTCCACAATGTCGTGAAGATGTAGAGCGCTCGCTTGATGCCGGTGCTTCTGGTATTTGGGTGACCAACCACGGTGGACGGAAAATTGACGGCGGTCCGACAGCATTTGATTCATTGCAAGAAGTGGCTGAAACAGTTGATAAACGTGTACCAATTGTTTTTGATTCAGGTGTCCGTCGTGGTCAGCATATCTTTAAGGCACTCGCTTCTGGGGCAGATTTAGTGGCCATTGGACGACCTGTGATTTATGGTCTAGCTCTTGGTGGTAGTGTTGGTGTCCGCCAAGTCTTTGAGCATATCAATGATGAATTAAAAACAGTGATGCAATTATCTGGTACTCAAACGATTGAAGAAGTAAAACACTTCAAACTTCGTCATAATCCTTATAATCCAACTTTCCCAATAGACCCACGGGATTTGAAATTGTACTAAAATGGATAAATTATCATCCAACTCTCTTTGGCGTTTCAAAGGGAGTTTTGTTATGCTAAGCGATAGAGAAATGAAGTCAGATATCCGATTTTAATAAAAATGTTCAGTTCTAAATGACAAAAGTTAGCAAAAGTCATTAATGCACTTGGAAAATAGAATAGTATCACTATTTGACAGTTTTTTATAAGAAAATTTCTTATTTGTTTGTTATAATATAAAATGTAGAAAACGTTTTATATTATAAGGAGGAAAAAATGACAGAAAAATTGACTTTTCCAGATGGATTTTTATGGGGCGGAGCGACCGCTGCCAACCAATGTGAAGGGGCCTATGATGTTGATGGTAGAGGCCTTGCAAATGTCGATGTGGTGCCGATTGGTGCGGATCGTTTCCCGATTATTGCTGGTAAGAAAAAGATGTTTGACTTTGAGGAAGGCTATTTCTATCCGGCAAAAGAGTCCATTGATATGTATCATCATTTTAAAGAAGATATTGCGCTTTTTGGCGAAATGGGCTTTAAGACTTATCGACTCTCTATCGCATGGTCTCGGATTTTTCCAAAAGGAGATGAGCTGGAGCCCAATGAAGCAGGCTTGAAATTTTACGAAGACCTCTTTAAGGAATGCCACAAGTATGGCATTGAGCCCTTGGTGACTATCACCCACTTTGACTGTCCTATGCACTTGATTGAGGAATACGGGGGCTGGCGCAGCCGCAAAATGCTGGAATTTTACGAGCGCCTCTGCCGCACTCTTTTTACCCGCTACAAGGGGCTAGTCAAATACTGGCTGACTTTCAATGAAATCAACATGATTCTCCATGCGCCTTTTATGGGAGCAGGACTTTACTTTGAAGAAGGGGAAAATGAAGAGCAGGTCAAATACCAAGCAGCTCATCATGAATTGGTGGCCTCAGCTATTGCGACCAAGTTGGCTCATGAGATTGATCCTGAAAACAAGGTTGGCTGCATGCTGGCAGCTGGTCAGTATTATCCAAATACAGCCAATCCGGCAGATTACTGGGCAGCTTTGCAGGAAGATCGGGAAAGCTATTTCTTCATCGATGTCCAATCCAGAGGAGAATATCCAAACTATGCCAAGAAGAAATGGGAGCGTTTGGGTATTGAGGTTGAAATGACAAAAGAAGACCTAGACTTGCTAAAGACCTATACGGTGGATTTTATTTCCTTCTCTTATTATTCTAGCCGTGTGGCTTCTGGTGATCCAAAGGTCAATGAAAAAACTGCCGGAAATATCTTTGCCTCGCTTAAGAATCCTTACCTAAAATCTTCTGAGTGGGGCTGGCAGATTGATCCGCTGGGCTTGCGAATTACCCTTAACGTCATCTGGGATCGCTATCAAAAGCCGATGTTTATCGTGGAAAACGGGCTGGGAGCAGTTGATACGCCAGATGAAAATGGCTATGTCGAAGATGACTACCGTATTGACTATCTAGCAGCCCATATCAAGGCTATGCGCGATGCGATTAATGTAGACGGTGTAGAACTTCTAGGATACACCACTTGGGGCTGTATTGACCTCGTTTCCGCTGGAACCGGTGAGATGAAAAAACGCTATGGCTTCATCTATGTAGACCGGGATAACGATGGGAAGGGCACACTTAAACGTTCCAAGAAAAAATCGTTCAATTGGTATAAGGAAGTCATTGCGACTAACGGGGCAAGTGTGAAATAGAGCAATTGGGGCGTGAGACAAAATTTAAAATCATTTTAATCGGCTCTCTTATTTCAAGAATTCGGTGAGAGTGGGGCAGAAATCAGTAGCTTCGTAGAAACTTGATTTCGTCATCCCACTCTCTTTTTTTGCTTTCCGTTGACTTCCGTCTTTTTCCTTGTTACACTATGGATAAGAGATTTTACTGGAAATGGATGTAATATGGCTACTATTTTAATCATCGAAGATAACAACGATATTCATGACATTTTAAAAGATTTATTTGAAACTGAGCACAGAGTTTTCTCGGCTTATTCTGGAACGGAAGGGTTGCTGCTTTTTGCGCAGGAAGCAATTGATTTGGTATTGCTGGACATTATGCTGCCAGGGAAAAACGGTGATCAGGTCTTGGCAGAAATTCGCAAAAACAGTCAGATTCCAGTGGTCATGCTGACAGCTTTGGGTGAGAAATCGCTGGTTAGTCAGTATCTGTTGGACGGCGCTAATGATTATATTGTCAAACCGTTCGATCTAGACGAGGTTTTTGCGCGTGTGACGGTGCAGCTGCGCAATCATCTTTCACAAAAGCAAGCGACGGAAATTCAAGGGATAAAAAATATCCGTCTTTCATCAGAAACATTTGAAGTAGTCAATGGCGAGAAACGGGTTCGTTTAGGCAAGAAAGAGTATCAGATACTTCAAACCTTGCTTCATCATCCGAAGAAAATTTACACAAAGGAAGAACTGTTTGAGTTGATTTGGGAAGAGGCATATTTGCCGGGAGACAACACGCTCAACACTCATCTCAGCAATCTTCGTAAGAAATTGGCACAAGTAGATGATTCGGAAGAATATATAGAAACAATTTGGGGATTAGGTGTACGGCTCAAGGAGGGCTGAGAATGCTTGATGTTATACTAATTATGTTCATCAGTCTGCTTGGAATTTTGCTGTTACGTTATCATTTGGCAGTGAGAAATCTGGCGGCACAGATTCGAGAAAAACGAAAAACAAGCAGTGAAATTCGTTTGGCACCTCAAAACCACAGCCAAACGATTGTTGAGTTGGCAAATGAAGTTGAAAAGCTCTTTCAAGAAGTAGAGCAGACACGTTTTATAGCTCGTCAGGAAAAGAAAACCTTAGATATGGCGATTAGCAATATTGCTCATGATATTCGCACACCCTTGACCATTGCTAGTGGCTATACCCAAAAGCTTATAAAGGGAAAAGAAGAAAATGAACAGCTGTTGAAAATTGCGACCAATCTGTCCGTTGTTTCCAATCGTTTAGAAGCGCTCATGGAATACCGTCGTCTTATGGAAGGTGCTGTTCGACCACAATTTCGACAAATAGATATTTCCAAGCTGATTGCAAAGCAAATGCTTCCTTTTTATGATGCCTTTCAAAAGCAAGGAATTGAATTGCAAGTAAATTTGCAGGAGGGGTTAGTAATAAAGTCAGATCCAGAAATTTTAGAGCGGATTGTCCAAAATATGTTGAGCAATGTCCTCAAGCATGGAAAGGAAACTGCCCAGCTATCTTTAATCCGAAAAGATGCGGCTATTCTTTTAAGTGTAAAAAATATTGTCAGTCAACCAATTCAGCATTTGGAAAAATTAACCAATCGCTTTTATTCTGAAAATCTCTCTAACATGGAAGAATCCTCTGGTTTAGGACTTTATATCACTCAACAACTGGTAGATATTCTTGGCGGTGATTTAACCATGAAAACTGAAGGAGAATGGTTTGGATTGCTTATCCGTTTGTGAATATTTTATACAGAAAAACAGCTAATCATTTGACTAGCTGTTTTCTTTTGTTATAAATCTTTTCTTTTAAACACTTGCAAACCACTAAATGCAAAAAGAAGTGTGATGAGAAGAGCGATGGTTATGGTTTTGAAGACCATATCCTGTTTAGAAACCATGTCAAAATAGAATTGCATGTTCAAGTATTTTAACCAGTCAATATCTGGGTAAAAGGCAGTTGGCAAACCTAGCAGGGAAGCGCCGACAAAATAGGTGAAAATAGCAGCTATAATAGAATTTGTAGCATACAGTACGAAAGAAATAAGACTAACCCAAGCAAGCGTACAAATAAATTGAACCCCTATCGTAATGAGAAAATTAGAAAGGAAATGTTTGGGTGCGGTTCCAATGCCATTGATGAGTGTAGCAGGAATAAATGAGGAATAGGTTAGAATCAATTGGAGTACGATGAGACTTGCCAGAACAAAGAACTTAGACAAATAGAATTCTGTCCGTGAGATACCACTAGTGATAGAATTTTTATATAATTTCTGAGTGAGATCAATTCCAATCAATAAAACAACAAGGATAATAGTAAAAATAATGGTATTACTAAAATTATCAGAAGTTTTGGTGATAGCCTCAAAACCAGTCCAGCCTCCGTTGTCGCCCAGTTTTTCTAAAGCTTTTGTATCTGTATGGACCCCGACATTGCCTATGACACCATAGAACACACCTAATAAGAGCGTGGTGATAAAAAGGGTTTCTGTAATCCAAAAACCTTTTGAACGGAAAAGACGATAAAAGTCTGCTTGAATAGTATGAAACATGATAAACCTCCCTCTATTCTACTAAATCTGTAAAGTATTTTTCTAAATCTTGGCGAGCATAGTAGATTTCATTGATAGTAATATTCGCCTTTCCTAGCTCTTGAATAATCTTGTTAATTTCGTGTGAGTGAGTGAAAATATGCAGCTCGTCTGTTGCGTTTACAACTTTGAGGCGGTAACCTAGTTGATCGTGAAGAATTTTGCTTGCTTCAGCAAGATTATTTGTTTTCAAAACGATATAATCTTCATTTTGCTCTTCAAATTCTGCTTTCGTAATTTCTTTGATGAGATGACCATTTTCAATGATGCCGAATTTTGTAGCGACCAAGTATAGTTCACTTAAAATATGACTGGAAATGATGAAGGTCATATTTAATTCTTCATTGAGACGTTGCACCAACTGGCGGAATTCTTTGATTCCGACAGGGTCAAGCCCGTTAATCGGTTCATCCAAAATTATCAAATCTGGTTTTGACAGAAGAGCAATAGCAATGCCCAAGCGCTGTTTCATTCCAAGAGAAAAGTCTCGGAATTTTTTCTTGCCAGTATTGGTTAGTCCGACGTAAGAGAGAGTTTCTCGGATAACCTTGTCCGCATTTGGGATATGCCGTATCTTGCAGCAATAGTTTAAGTTTTCATAAGCCGTCAAGTGATTGTAAGCAGCGGGTGCTTCAATGACAGAACCAACTCGTTTGAGAGCGTGCGTCCATTCGGATTTATTAGAAGAGCCAAAGAGAGCGACCGTACCGCTATTGGGCTGAATCAACTGGGTAATCACTTTGATAAGCGTTGTCTTACCAGCTCCATTTTTCCCAATTAGCCCGTAAATTTCTCCTTGCTTCACGGTGAGACTGACATCATTCAAAGCGAGTTGTTGTCCAAATCTCTTGCTGATGTGTTTCACATTTACAACAGTTTCCATAACGTGACCTCCATTTTTTCTATCGTAGAGTTCCCCTTTTTTCGCTATTTAGTATACAAAATGCTTGTCAAATAAGTCTCAAGCAATTCTCAAATATTTCTAAAATTGACAGAGTCAAAATTTTTACATACCAAAAAGAAATTAAAATTCAACGCAAACGCTTGCAAAGAAGTGAAAGATTATATAGTATGGAAGGTGAAAAAGATGAAAGTGAGATGCATAATGCAAAGAAAATGGTGGCATGATGCCGTGATTTATCAGATTTATCCAAAGAGTTTTATGGATAGTAATGGAGATGGAATTGGTGATTTAAAAGGAATTACAAGTAAATTGGATTACTTGAAGAAACTTGGGATTACTGCTATTTGGCTTTCTCCGGTTTACAAGAGTCCGATGGATGATAATGGCTATGATATTGCGGACTATGAAGCAATTGCGGATATTTTCGGATCTATGGAAGATATGGAGAACTTGATTGCGGAAGGGCAGAAGCGCGATATTAAAATTATCATGGACTTGGTGGTCAATCATACTTCTGATGAGCATGCTTGGTTTGTAGAGGCGCGTGAAAATCCAGATAGCCTGGAGCGCAATTATTACATCTGGCGAGATGAGCCGAATGACTTGGACTCTATTTTTGGTGGCTCTGCTTGGCAATATGATGAAAAAGCTGGACAATATTACCTGCACTTCTTTAGCAAAAAACAACCTGATCTCAACTGGGAAAATGAAGCCCTACGTCAAAAAATCTACAAGATGATGAATTTCTGGATTGACAAGGGAATTGGTGGTTTTCGTATGGACGTGATTGACATGATTGGCAAAGTACCCGGCCAGAAAATTGTCAATAACGGACCAATGTTGCACCCTTACTTGCAGGAGATGAACCGTGCAACATTTGGGGAGAAGGATTTACTGACAGTTGGCGAAACTTGGGGTGCCACTCCTGAAATTGCAAAGCAGTATTCCGATCCAAAGAATCATGAATTATCCATGGTGTTCCAATTTGAGCACATTGGTCTTCAATACAAACCGAATCAACCCAAATGGGATGTGGCAGATGAATTGGACGTTCCTAAGCTCAAAGAGATTTTTGCTAAGTGGCAAAATGAACTAGGCGTAGAAGAGGGTTGGAATTCGCTCTTTTGGAATAATCACGACCTTCCGCGTGTTGTCTCTATCTGGGGAAATGCTACGAAATACCGCGAGAAGTCAGCCAAGGCTTTGGCAATTTTACTTCATCTGATGCGTGGCACTCCTTACATTTATCAAGGAGAAGAAATTGGTATGACTAATTATCCCTTTAAGACCTTGGAAGAAGTGGAAGATATTGAATCTCTCAATTATGCTCGTGAAGCCCTTGAAAAGGGGGTACCGCTGGATAATATTATGGCAAGTATTCGCGCGATTGGGCGGGACAATGCTCGCACACCCATGCAGTGGAATGCCCATCAACAGGCAGGTTTTTCAACCGGTCAATCTTGGCTAGCTGTCAATCCTAACTATTCAACGATCAATGTAGAAGCAGCTCTGGAAGATTCAAATTCTATTTTTTATACTTATCAAAAATTAATTCAATTGAGAAAAGACAATGATTGGTTGGTGACAGCAGATTTTAAACTACTTGAAACGGCTGATAAGGTGTTTGCTTATTTACGAGAAACGACAACAAAGAAATATCTGATCGTGATGAACTTCTCAAATGAAGAGCAAAGTTTTGTCTTGGAAAATACTGTAAAGGAAGTTTTGATTGCTAACACAGATGTAACTAAGATACTTCAAACCCATAAATTACAGGGCTGGGATGCTTTTTGTGTGGAAATTGAGTAGAAAGATTGGCAAGAACAAAGACATAAAAAATACTGTGAGAAATTCCACAGTATTTTTTATGTCGAGTTCTATCTTGGGATCAAAAGAGTCAAATTGATAAGGAGGAAAATCAAGAAGCAAGCAAGGGTGGTGCTTTTTGGTGTTTCTAAATGTCGGTAATAGCTTCGCTTGATAGTCTCATCAAATCCGTGGGCGTACATAGCTTCTACATAGGAATCTCGCCAGTTGAAAGCGATAAAAATTGCTTTGATATAAAAGATTGGCGACCAGAAATGTAAGGTTTTACCTCGCAAGAGACTAGCTTCGCGAACAGCTTGGATTTCTTTTTGAATGACTGGAATGGCGTTTAAGACAACGAGCAGTCCGTAGGTAAAATGACTCGGAAGCCCTTTTTGATGTCCATAGCGCAAGAGTTGATTGAGATTGACGCCGTATAAAAAGGTCATTCCCAGAGCCGCTAAAGCAAAGGAGCGCGTAAAAAGAACAATCGCTTGATTTTTGTCGCCGTGAAGCTGGATAGCCCAGAAATTTGCCAACGCTGGAAGCAATGGAAGAAGGAACATCCAAAGAATGCCCCACCATTTGCTAAGGTAAGTAAGGTAGATAAGTGTTCCTGCGACAATAGCGCAGTTGAGCCATGTTGAGCGGACAAAGGAAATTTCTAGCGTCAATACAATGAGAAGGAGCAAGAGTGCTAGGACATTTGTTTCTTCTTTTTTCATAGCGCTCTCCTCTCTGTCAGCCCGTGAGACGTCAGCTCTACCAAATGATCACTAATGCCGTCCAAGGGCTCCAAACGATGAGAAATGATAATAAAGCTCTGTTGTGCAGCTTTTTCCTTAATCCAATTAGCAAAAAAATCACAGGCTTTTTTATCTAAGCCAGTAAAGGGCTCATCCATGAGTATGACAGGAGTTTCCAAGGTCAAGATAGCCAATAATTGAATGATTTTTTTCTGTCCACCACTCAAGTGAAAAAGACTAGAATCCATTTTGTCCTCTAAGCCAAATAAATCCAGGGCTTCTTGTACCTTTGCTTGGTTTTCACTGGAAAGAGAGGGCAGGTTTAATTCCTCTGCGGGGATCGTCTGAATGAATTGCTTTTCAGCATCTTGAACAACGGCAGTAATATGGCGGTACAATAGTTTGCTTTTCTTGAGTTTTTGCCCCTGATAACTCATATTGCCTTTGTATTTTTGCAATTGCAAAATAGCACGAAAGAGAGTGGACTTGCCGACACCGTTAGCTCCGATGAGAGTTGTAATACCTTGTTGAAAAGTAAAGTCCTCAATTGTAAAAAGTATTTTTTTGTCAAATTGACAGGAAACGTGCTGTAATTGTAAGAGAGGATTCCGCTGGGTATTTTCGCATGCCAGCTGATAGCTTGGGAGTTCCTTTTTTAAAAGAGCTACATCTCGTTCAAAAAGTTCCCCATTTTTTAATTCAACAAGGTGGTCAACGCAGTCCGCATAGAGACTGCGGTCGTGGTCGCACAGAATCACCATTTTCCCCATTTTTGTCAAATCTGATAGTAAATGAATCAAGCGCTTGCGTGCTTCTTGATCGACAGAAGCGAAGGGCTCGTCCAATAGAATAATCTGCGAATCCATAGCCAACAGAACCGCCAGAGAGACTTGTTGCTTTTCTCCACCAGATAAGGTCAGAAAGTCTCGATGAAGCAGGTGCTCTACTTTGCCAAGTGCAATCGCATGCTGGATTTTTTCATCAATCTGGTCAGAGGGTGTTTGGAGATTTTCTAAGGTAAAAATCAATTCCTCATAGAGAGTTGGCATGGTGAATTGACGGCTTGGATTTTGAAACATCATGCTGAGGTAGGTGACTCGTTTATGAATAGGTAAATGAGATAGTAGTGTATCACCTAGTTTGACCTCTCCAGAGAAGTCTAGTTCATTGAAATTCGTTAAAATCCGAAAAAGGGTTGATTTGCCAGCACCGGTATCGCCAATTAAGAGTGTCATTTTGCCTGTTTCAAAGGCGAAGGTTAAATCTTTAAAGACATCTCTAAAATAAATGTGTTCTAATGTTAGTTTCATCTTATTTACCAGCAGCTTGGTTAATCTTGTCGTAAAGATTCATAATGATTTTAACCAGAACAGCACAGAAGAAGAATACCGAAAGAAAACGAACAACAAACAATGCTAAAACAAACTCAGGTTTGAAAGCATAGTAACCAATTTTGAAATATTCATAGGCAAAGCTCAAAAGGGTCGTACCAATTGCGCTGTAAGTAAGTGACAACCAATCATAGCGTTTGTATCTGGTCGCAGCAAACCCAAGCTCGCTACCAAATCCTTGTATGAAGCCAGAAATCAAGGTGCTCATGCCAAATTGGCTACCATATAGTACCTCTGCGAGGGCTGCAAGCACTTCTCCAATCGTGGCGCTACCAGTTTTGCGAATGAGTATAGCTGACATAGGAGCTGCCATGCACCAAAGTCCGAACAAGACTTCATTGGCGAAAGGCTCCAAACCTGCTGGCGCTAAAATAGCTGTCAAAATATTGTAAAGAAAACCTGAACCGACAAAAATCCCACCGAAAAGAATAGCTAAAAGAGCTAAGAGGATAACATCTCGTAAACTCCATTTTTCAAACATAAAAAACTCCTTCTAACAAAGCAGATGAGGAGTTTTAGCACGACAAAATAAAATCTAATCACATAAATGATTAGAACGGTTTGGTCTTTCTTATACATTTCCCTGCGGCAGCATTAACTGCATCAGGTTCCATGGGTATAATCTCAGCCTTAGCACCCCAAATGTTCTTTGCTTTTTATTATGTTGCTATTCTAACATCTATTTTCAAAAATAGCAAGAAAAGGATTTTCAAAAATTTTGATGTATGCGGCTGTCATAGCCTTAAACTATATCAAATCATAAAATGTTAAACGACACGCGATGAAATCAATGTTTAATATATATTTGGAATCTCATTATAGTTAAAAACTATAATGAGATTCCTAGAAATTCCAATTATACAGAGCTTAGATTTTCTGTTAAGATAGTGTCGACAAAAAATTTTGGAGGATGACTATGTCAACTACGATTATCGGCTTCCCGCGTTTGAGAGAATTCCGAGAATTAAAATTCACTGCTAAAAAATACTTTAGGAATGAAATTTCAACTCAAGAGCTCCTGACTGCTGCCAAGGACCTGCGCGCCAAGCACTGGAATATCGTCAAAGAGCACGGGATTACAGAAGTACCGTCCAACGACTTTTCTCACTATGATAATGTTTTGGATGTCGCCTTCCTCTTTAACGTAGTGCCGTCCTCTGTTCAGGGCCTGGACCTGTCTGAACTGGAGCGTTATTTTGCTCTGGCCCGCGGTTACCAAGGGGAAAAAGGGGATGTTCGAGCCCTGCCGATGAAAAAATGGTTCAACACCAACTACCACTACATTGTGCCTAAGTTTGAAAAGGATACTCAGGTTAAATTGTCCGACAGCAAGATCTTTGATGAATTTGCGGAAGCCAAGGAGCTAGGTCTGGATACCCGTCCGGTCCTGGTAGGTCCCTTCACACTCCTGCAGCTGTCCGACTTTGAAGAAGGGGTAGAACCTGCCCAGTTTGTGGATGCCCTGGTCAAGACCTATCAGGAAGTCTTTGCCAAATTGGCCGACCTTGGTGCCGGCCGTATCCAGCTGGATGAGCCTGCTCTGGTCAAGGACCTGTCTGCCGAAGAGAAGGTCTTCTTCCTTGATCTCTACAGGAAAATCCTGGCGGACAAGAAAGGACTGGAAGTCCTAATCCAAACCTACTTCGGCGATGTTCGGGATATCTACTCCGATTTGATCGAACTGCCGGTTGATGCCATCGGTCTGGACTTCGTTGAAGGCAAGAAAACTCTGGAGTTGGTCAAGTCCAGCTTCCCGGGCGACAAGACCCTCTATGCCGGGATTGTCAACGGTAAGAATATCTGGCGCAATAATTATGAAAAGAGCCTAGCTGTCCTGGAGCAGATTCCGGCTGAAAAGCTTGTGCTGACCAGCTCCTGCTCCCTGCTGCATGTGCCTTTCACCACAGCCAATGAAGACTTTGAAGAAGCCATCCTCAAGCACTTTGCCTTTGCGGTGGAAAAGCTGGATGAGATCCGGGATCTGGATGCCATCCGCAATGGCGGCGGAGCAGAAGCTCTGGCTGCCGACAAGGAACTCTTTGGGACAGAGCGTGTCGGTAGAAATGCTGAATTGGCGGCCCGCCTGGCCGGTCTGACCGATGCCGACTACACCCGCCTGCCGGCCTTCGCAGAACGCAAGGCCATCCAGGAAGAAGCCTTCAAACTGTCGGTTCTGCCGACGACAACCATCGGTTCCTTCCCTCAGACCAAGGAAGTTCGGACCAAGCGCCTAGCCTTTCGTAAGGGAGAACTGTCCCAGAAAGACTATGACAAGTTCCTAGCTGAGCAGATCGACGAATGGATCAAGTGGCAGGAAGAAGTTGGTTTTGATGTTCTGGTTCACGGGGAATTTGAGCGTAATGACATGGTAGAATACTTCGGTCAAAACCTGTCCGGCTATCTCTTCTCCAAGAACGGCTGGGTGCAGTCCTACGGTATGCGTGGGGTAAAACCGCCGATTATCTGGGGAGATGTAACCCGCCTCAACCCGATTACTGTTAAATGGTCCAGCTATGCTCAAAGTCGGACTGACAAGCCGGTTAAGGGAATGCTGACGGGACCTGTAACCATCCTCAACTGGTCCTTCCCACGGGAAGATATTCCCATCAAGGACGAAGTTCTGGACCTGGAAGCTACCGGCGTTAAGATTATCCAAATCGATGAAGCCGCCCTGCGTGAAAAGCTGCCGCTCCGCCGCAGCGACTGGTATGAGGATTATCTGGATTGGACCATTCCGGCCTTCCGTCTGGTCCACTCTACCGTTGCACCGGATACGCAGATCCATACCCACATGTGCTACTCAGAGTTTACCGATATCATCCCAGCCATTGATAACATGGATGCGGATGTCATCTCCTTTGAGGCTAGCCGCTCAAATCTGGAAATTCTGGATGAGCTCAAGGCCAAAAACTTCCAGACAGAAGTGGGACTTGGAGTTTACGATATCCACTCTCCTCGTGTACCGAATGAAGGGGAAATCGACCACACCATCGAGGCCATCCTGGTCCGCCTGGTAGAGGCAGCCAAGGTTTGAAATAAAAAATAGAGACTGACAATCTTGCAAAGGTTCTGATACTCAATGAAAATCAAATTTCTTTGACAGTCGCTTTGCGACTTTTATCCACAACCTTCAACAATCTCCTAGATTGTTGAAGGTTGACAAAGTTTGAAGAGATTTTCGAAGAGTATAACTTGCGGGATTGTCACATACTCTCGTAAATATCGAAAGGAATTGTAAAACATGTCTATCCAAAGCCCGTCTCTCTCTTTTGAAGTATTTCCTCCAAATCCAGCAGTAGGCAATGAAAATATTATGGTGGCCCTGAAGGAAATGCAGGACCTGGCGCCTCATTTCATCAGTGTCACAGCTAGTAATAATAAGTTCAATATCGAAGAAACGACGGTGCGTCTGGCGGACTTCATCTGCAATGGTCTGCACATCCCGACCATTGCTCACCTGCCTGCGGTTTATCTGACTAAGGAAATGGTTACAGAAACTCTGACAGTACTTGATAAGATAGGTGTTCATAAAGTATTGGCGCTCAGAGGGGATATCCTTCGAGATGTGGAACCCCAAAAGGACTTCGTCTACGCAACAGATTTGATTGAGTATATTAAGAAAGAAGCTCCTCACTTTGAGATTATCGGGGCCTGCTATCCAGAAGGTCATCCTGATTCACCAGACCGAGTTTCAAATATCAAGAATCTCAAAAAGAAAGTAGATGCAGGCTGTTCGAGTTTGGTCACTCAACTCTTCTTTGATAATGAGCGTTTTTATGATTTTCAAGAAAGATGTACTCTGGCTGGGATTGAAGTTCCGATTCATGCGGGGATTATACCGATTTTAAACCGTAATCAGGTTCTTCGTTTGCTCAAAACCTGTGAAAACATTTATTTACCACGAAAATTTTGCTCTATTCTAGATAAATATGAACACGATCCAGAGTCACTCAGAGCAGCAGGATTAGCCTATGCGATTGACCAAATTGTTGACTTAGTCACTCAAGATGTGGCAGGTGTTCATCTATATACAATGAACAATTCCAGTACTGCTCATCAAATTTATCAGGCGACACATACATTCTTTAATAATAAAGTGTCAAGCTAGGGCGTGAGACAGTCTGGGAGACTAAGAAAACAAAGTTTTCGTCAAAGGTAGTCTTCCGAGTTTAAAAAGCGAACAACATTGAGTCTTGCTTCGTACGCTCTATCTGTAAGTTCAAAGCAGTGTTTTAAGCAATCAGCCACTACCTTGTGTACTTTGAAGCTGGAGACTTTTGTCCCAGCTTTTTTCATGATTGTGTAAAATGCTCATTCTTCTAGGAAAGAATAGTATCAGTATTTATGACTATTTTACAAGAAAGGGGTCACAAAAAAGAGTATAATAGAAGTAACGAAAGAACGAGGTGAATGAAATGACAGAAAAACAGTTTCCGAATGGCTTTTTGTGAGGTGGCGCGACTGCAGCCAATCAGTATGAAGGTGGCTGGGATTTAGGTGGCGTGGTCCGGCTACGTCTGATACAGCCAAAGCTGTACGCCCTGAGGAGCGTCAAAATATGGAAGGTTTTGCCGCACCCATGACCAGAGAAAAAGTAGAAGCTGCTCTTAATGATAAGGAAGGACTCTATCCTAAGCGCTGGGGCTCTAACTTTTATCATCGTTACAAGGAAGATATTGCTCTTTTTGCAGAAATGGGCTTTAAAACTTTCCGCCTCTCTGTCGCTTGGAGTCGAATTTTCCCTAATGGAGACGATGTAGATCCTAATGAAGAAGGGCTGGCTTTTTACGATGCGGTCTTTGACGAACTCTTGAAATATGGCATTGAGCCTTTAGTGACGTTGTCACACTATGAGACACCGATTCATTTGGCATTAGAGTACGGTGGCTGGAAGAATCGCCGAGTTATTGGTTTTTTGAGCGTTATGGATTTATCTATGTAGATGCAGACGATGAGGAAAATGGAAGCTATGACCGCTCCCGTAAGGATTCTTTCTTCTGGTATCAGAAAGTGATTGAAACCAACGGGGCAGCGGCCTTAGAAGAATAGAGAGGTCAACAGATGAGCAGAAAAATTATCTTTTTAGATGTAGACGGAACTTTGGTGGATTATGACAATCGCATTCCAGAATCCGCTATCCAGGCTATTCGTCAGGCGCGGGGAAATGGGCATTTAGTCTATGTTTGTACAGGGCGTAGTAAGGCGGAAATACCAGAGGAAATCTGGGCTATCGGTCTAGACGGTATGATTGGCGGGAATGGTTCTTGTGTGGAGCATGAAGGTCAGGTTATCATGCATCAGCTGATTCCTTTAGAAGTGGAAAAGAGAGTTGTAGACTGGTTGCATGAGAGAGGATTGGAATTTTATTTAGAAAGTAACAACGGTCTCTTTGCTAGTGAGTATTTTCGTGACGCAGCGCGTCCGGTCATGAAACTTTATGCCAAGAAAAAAGGAAAAACAGATGCGGAAGTTGAACATCAAGAGGTTGAGGATGTGATGCATGGCATGGTCTTTGGTGGCAAGCTTTACCGAGATGATCTAAATAAAATCAGCTTTATTCTCACTTCTTATCAGGATCACTTGGACTCTAAGGAAGCTTTTCCAGAGCTCAAGGCTGGTACATGGGGTGGTCGTGGAGAGGAATCTCTCTTTGGCGACTTAGGAGTTAAGGATATTACGAAAGCTCATGCGATTGATGTGCTGTTAGAACATTTAGGGGAGAAAAAAGAAGATACGATTGCTTTTGGAGATGCCAAAATTGACATTCCGATGTTGGAATATTGTCAAGTTGGGGTTTCTATGGGAAATGGTGGTCCAGAAATATTAGCCATGGCGGATATGGTGACAGATGACGTGGCTGAGGACGGTCTCTACAATGCTTTTGAAAAATTAGGACTTCTTTAGAGGAACGGTTTATGACAAAAACACTTTATTTGATGCGACACGGGCAAACTTTATTCAATAAACGGCATAGGATTCAAGGTTGGTGTGATGCCCCTTTAACGGACTTAGGAATGTATCAAGCTCAGGTGGCTGGGTACTATTTCAAAAATGCCGGGATTACGTTTGATGCAGCCTACAGTTCAACATCTGAACGAGCCTGTGACACTTTAGAAATTGTCACAAATTGCAGCCTTCCTTATCAACGAGTGAAAGGTCTCAAGGAGTGGAACTTCGGGACCTTTGAAGGGGAAAGCGATGATCTTAATCCGCCCCTGCCCTATAAAGATTTTTTTGTGACCTATGGGGGTGAATCGCAGGAACAGGTGCAGGCGCGTATGGCAGCGACCATTCTTCAGCTCATGCAAGAGACAGATGGTCAGTCCGTGCTCATGGTCTCTCATGGCGCAGCTATGGCCAATTTTGCCAGAGCTTGGAAGAAAAATTGGCGTCTGGAAAGTCTAGGTCACATGACCAATTGTGGTATTTTGAAGTTTTCTTTCGAAGATGATCAATTCTATCTGGAAGAAGTCATCAATCACGATTTTAGCAACTGGGAGGAAAAATAAATGAAAGATTTATATTTGATGCGGCATGGTCAGACTTTTTTCAACCAAGAAGGCTTGGTGCAAGGAGTGTGTGATTCACCGCTGACTGATTTAGGTATAGAGCAAGCCGAGCAAGCGCGAGATTTTTTCGAGAAAAATGGCATTGAATTTGGCGGTATCTACTCTTCCACTCAAGAGAGGGCTTCTGATACCTTGGAAATTGTGACGGGTCGAACAGATTACACCCGTCTCAAGGGGGTGAAAGAGTGGAATTTTGGACTTTTTGAAGCTCAGCCAGAAAGATTGCAGCCAAAGTTTCGAGCCGGTGCGGTGTCTTTTGAAGATTTATACGTGCCTTATGGGGGTGAAGATGTGATTCAAGTAGGAGAACGCATGCTGACCACTCTGACAGAAATCATGAAAAAAACGCCTACTGTTGAAAATCCAATATTGGTCGTCAGCCACGGTGGCGCTATGTGGGCTTTTTATCTAAAAGTAGGTTATTTGCCTGATCCTAATATTTATTTCAGTAACTGTGCCATTTGTCATTACCAATATGAAAACGACCAGTTTCTGCTTCGACAAGTTATTGACCCATTGGCTAAAACGGTCTATGACTTGTAACGGCGACTTACTTGTTCTCGCTTGATTTCTTATAGAGAAAATAGTATAGAGTGGCTGTTTAATAGTTGAATAAAAGAAAGAAAATGATGACCAAAACCATCATTTTATATCTTTTTATATGTAATTTTCTCAAATTTCCTTTTTCTGCAGGTGATTGCATTAGTAAACTATCCTGGGCTCAAGTATTTTATGAAAAATCTCGAAGAATTTTTCGAGATTTGCAAGATTATAAAAACTGTTCTTCTGTCATCCACACGCTTCTGGTGAAGATCATGGAGAGCAGGGCTAATCCAGCAAGTCCAATTCCCATGTACTAGTAGGGGAGATCCATTGTGGTGGAGCGTCCAGACAGGTTGACAATACCACGAAAGAGCACACCCGTAGCAATGGTTGCAACCGCAGAATTCCAAAGATTGAGACTGAGCCGTGAAAGATTAGGAATCATTTTTTGAAAAATCAGAAGCACCATCCCTCCAATTAGTGGCACTCCAAAGAGATAATGCATATAGACCGAAGTCTCACCAAAGCTGAAGTGCTCGTAAATACGGCTGAAAATGAAGAAAAATACTGTGATTAAGGCATAGACAACGGCTGTCTTTTTGAGCCGTTTCTTGCTTGCTTTAGTAACCGATGTAGACAATGTCACTCACCGCCCTTTCTGAAATCGTTCCGTTCGTCGTTGGTTTATTGACGACTTTTCCATTGAAGTAAAGAGTAGACGAACCACCACCATCCAGATTGTAGGCTGTTTTCACACCGTAAGACTTCATAACTTCTGCGAGTTCGTAAAGAGAAAGTCCCGCACTTTCTGAAGTTCGACCGTCTGATACGACGATAATATAGTGGTTTTTATCAATAATCCCAATAGCTGTACGTGGATTAGAAGACATGGATTGCCCCACTTCCGAATTGCTTGAAACAGCAATCTTACCATTTTCAACCAAAGTCGGACCAAAGGCAAGAAGGTTTACAACACCATTTTTAACCAAGTCTTCAGCAGAAACATCATGTTCGTAAACAAGTCCGAAACTCCCATCTTTATAGATTGCTAAATCACCATTGCTAGCATCTTCACGAACGGTATTTCGATGGACGACACCGTTACGTATGACATAGCCAGTCGTGTTGGCTCCGTAGTAGTCTCCGTTGATAGCAAGAATGGCATTGTTATTGGCAGCTGTGACAGAAGTCTTAGCTGTCACATTATTTCCATATGTATTTTGTGCTAGAGCGGTTTTTAGATATTCAGATGAGCTGACCGTAATATCTGCAATGTACACTTTTGTGTTGCTGACGTTTTTTGTAGTTAGGTTAATAGAAATGTTATTATCCTTATAGCTTGTATCAGTCGTTGTTGCATTTGTTGCGGTTTTAGCAGTTGTTGTGCTCGTTGAGTTAGAAGAACTTTTGACCGTTGTAATAGCCTCTGACAGGACAAAGGTTTTTAACATTGAGTAGGTAAACGACCCTGTCAGCAAAATACCAAAGAGACTAGCATAAGCATAGGATTTTTTTAAAAATTTCATGATAAGGTGTGAGTCCTTTCTTTGAAAATAATTTTTTTTGAACGAGCCAAGATAGGCAAAAGAGCAGCGCTCCGACGAGGATTTTAATAATCAGCAAATTGAGACCGAAAACGGCGTAAAATAGTCTGATTAGAAGAGTATCGAGGATAAATAAGCCCAAAGCTAGCCCGAAATAACCAGTACCCGTTTTAACAACACTGTCTTTATTTTTAAAGACCAATCTTTTGTTTGTGGAGTAATTAAAAATCGAGCTAGTGACACGAGCCACTCCGTTTGCCAGTAAAATTTTGAGACTAGTTGGTACCGCAGCAAGTACCAAGAGGGCGAGAGCATAGACGATATAGTCAATCAAAAAACTACTAATTGAAGAGGGAGCGAACTTAAACATATCTTTATAAATCATGAGCCCGTCTCGTACCGGTCTAAAGTGAGAAGCTTGATTATCATTAATATAAACTGTCTCAATTGGAACTTCAATGATAGGGTATTCTTTGGAAGCAGCTAGTAGCATATTCATTTCATATTCATAACGCTGCCCTTCAACCTTCAACATAAATGGGATCATGTTGGTTGTAAATCCGCGAAGTCCTGTTTGGGTATCTGTCACGGAAACACCAGTCTGTTGCTTAAACAGAAATCGTGTTAATTTATTTCCAAAAGCCGAACGCAAAGGAACGTTGCCAGAAAAAGAACGCGCTCCTATAATCAAGTGATTGGGGTTTTCTTGAGCCTTTTTGCTCACTCGGAAAATATCCCATACGTTGTGTTGACCATCTGCATCAGCTGTGACCACTGTCCCATATTACCCTAAGGAATCAATATAAGAAAAAACTGTTTTCAGCGCTTGCCCTTTCCCTTGATTTGTTGTATGGCATAGAATAGTAGCATATTTCTGTGTTTCTCGAAAAATGGAATCATCGTTAGCTGGACTGCCGTCATTTACCACGATGATTTGCAGCGAACTCTTTTCCTTCACCTTTTGCAACAAATGAATAAGATGAAGGTCGGGTCTGTATGCGGGAATGACTAAATAGTTCATGTGTTTACTCCTTTCTTAGAAAAGTGATAGAAAATTTACACAACAGTATATAGAGCATAGCTTAAAACTAACTGATATCAGCTTTTTTTAAGGTTTTGGAATGGAATGGGTAATGGAGTATAGGGAAAAACTGTGCTTTTTACAAAAACAAAAATCGAATTTTTCTTGCTATTTTCCAAAAAGTTTAGTATAATAGTTATTCGTGAGAAAACCTCACTTACCCCTTGCAATGGCTGGGGGTCATTAGACCAAAAGGAGGAAAAATCAATGGCTAAATACGAAATTCTTTATATTATTCGTCCAAACATTGAAGAAGAAGCAAAAAACGCTTTGGTAGCACGCTTTGACTCTATCTTGACTGACAACGGTGCAACTGTTGTTGAATCAAAAGACTGGGAAAAACGTCGTCTTGCATACGAAATCCAAGATTTCCGTGAAGGACTTTACCACATCGTAAACGTTGAAGCTGAAGACGCAGTCGCTTTGAATGAATTTGACCGTCTTTCAAAAATCAACGCTGACATTCTTCGTCACATGATCGTCAAACTTGACGCATAAGAAGGGTTGCTATGATAAATAACGTTGTACTTGTGGGTCGGATGACCCGAGATGCCGAACTTCGCTATACTCCGCAAAATCAAGCGGTCGCAACTTTTACTCTTGCTGTCAATCGCAACTTTAAAAATCAAAGTGGCGAGAGAGAAGCAGATTTCATTAACGTTGTAATTTGGCGCCAGCAGGCAGAAAATCTTGCAAATTGGGCTAAAAAAGGAGCTCTCATCGGAATTACTGGTCGGATTCAGACACGTAACTACGAAAACCAGCAAGGTCAACGTGTCTATGTGACAGAAGTGGTAGCTGACAATTTCCAACTGCTAGAAAGTCGTGCCAGCCGTGAGGGTCAATCTTCTGGTGGCTACACTTCTAATAATTTCGGAAATTCATCATCCAACTTTGGGAACTCAACTTCTGCCAATCAAGTACCCAACTTTTCTCGTGATGAAAATCCATTTGGTAATACCAATCCAATGGACATCTCAGATGACGATCTACCATTTTAATGGACAAACAGAATAATGATATAAAGGAGAAAGAACATGGCTCAACAACGTCGTGGCGGATTTAAACGCCGTAAAAAAGTTGATTACATCGCAGCAAACAAGATTGAATATGTTGATTACAAAGATACTGAGCTTCTTAGCCGTTTCGTTTCAGAACGTGGGAAAATCCTTCCTCGTCGTGTAACAGGAACTTCAGCTAAAAACCAACGTAAAGTAACAACAGCAATAAAACGCGCTCGCGTAATGGCTTTAATGCCTTTCGTAAACGAAGACTAAAATATAAAAATGAGCATGAATTTCATAAAATCATGCTCATTTTTTAAAACTCAATCAGCAACTAAATAGATTGCTTTTCTTATGCTCAAAATTGTTTGAAACGGTTGTCAAAAATACTTATTAGATCTTATTAAAACATCCACCTGTTGAAACAAGCGGATGTTCAAATAAAAATATGACTAAAGTTGTCTTGGTGCGGTTAAAGCACTGCGGATATTGAATTTCTTTTTGAGATAGAAACGAAGTGCCAAAGTTCCTCCACCAAACACAAGGATAAATAAGTTCGGCAGTTTTGGATTTAAAACTGCTGGCAACAGGAAGGTTGTGCCGTAAAGAACAACAGCCCACAAAATCGTAGCAGCTGAAATGATAAGAAGCGATTTGAAAAATGGTGGTTTCTGACTTTGGTCCTGGTCGGCATAATAAAAACGGTAAATAAAGTAATACATACCATAAAATACGAGTGCCCCTACTGCGCTACCAAGTACAATCGTCACAATACCATAATTGCTAGGATTTTTGGAGAATAAGTTAACACTACTATTTAAGATAGCAAATAAACTAAAGACAAATAAGAAAGCATCCATAATCATGAGATACGGATTGGTATTTTCTTTGATAGTTTGAGCTTCTTTTTGTTTTGCTTCTGAAAAATTCGCTGCCCAAACAGTAGGTGCTCCATAAAGTCCGCGAGCGGTAATTCCTTTTGCTTGATTTTTAAGAATCGTTGGGATGATTTCCTCTAGCAGGGCTTTGATTTCTTCGTCTGTCTTTCCATCTTTGATGAGTTGGTGGGTTGCGATATGGACAAATTCTTGATTTTTTTTGCTGAGTTTATCCAAAGAAACTTGTGTCATAAGATCTCCTTTTAATTAAAATAATTTTTTGTGAATGAGGTAAACTGTCAGTGAAACACTGATCGCAAAGGCGATGAAAATAATAATCCAAAAAGCATGTGGCTCCCCATTGAGTGGTAAGTCATTGTTTTTGAAGTTCATTCCATAGGCTGAGAAAATCATAGTTGGAATGGACATGACAATCGTCACTAAAGCTAGAGCTTTCATGATGTTATTTTGATTATTTGAAATGATAGAAGCAAACGTATCTGTCATACTGTGCAAGATATTTCCATAAATATCTGCCATCTCAATCGCCTGCTGGGTCTCGATGAGTGTATCTTCCAACAAATCTTCATCTTCCAAATATTTCTTAATATTGCTGGTGGCACTGGTCAGCTTTTTAATCACGCGCTCATTGGTTTTCAAGGAAGCCTTGAAATAAACAATCGTTTTTTCAAGCTCCATGAGTTCAATCAATTCTTCATTGCGAGTGGACTTGTGCAGTTGACTTTCAATCTGCTCACTCTTGCGGTCAATGGAGCGCAACGCTGTCAGATAAAGCTCGGCATTGCGGTAAAGAATTTGGAAAATAAAGCGCGAACGCATGAAAGTATAGAAATTACGCAGCCGTCGATTGATAAAAATATCCAATAAAGGGAGTTTTTCCAAACAGGTGGTAATAATCGCCTCTTCGGTAATAATAATCCCTAGAGGAATAGTCACATAATAAGTCTGATTATTTCGTTCTTCTGTAATTGGAACATCCACGATAATCAAAGTATACTCATCTTCAATAGTGACACGAGACATTTCTTCTGCATCGAGCGGCGCCCTCAAGTCCGTAATGTCAATATCAAAAGCGTTGGCAATTTCAGTAGACTCGCTTTGAGAAGGGTTGACCAAATTGATCCAAGTCCCCGACTCAAGTGTATCAATTTCTTTAAATTCAGTTGTTGTCGATAGAAAGACTTGTTTCATATTTTCCTCCTTCAGTTATTTGCACACCGTATTATTATACTACAAAATTCCGAGTTTTTGGGTAAAAGATTGCAGAAAATTTTGTTATAATAAAAAGAAGTTTAAAATAAAGTGTGGTAAGGATGCAGGATAAAATTATCATTCATGGAGCGCGAGCTCATAATTTAAAAAATATTGATGTCACAATTCCGCGAGACAAGCTGGTTGTCGTGACTGGTTTGTCTGGTTCAGGCAAATCTAGCTTAGCTTTTGACACTCTCTATGCAGAGGGGCAACGTCGCTATGTAGAAAGTTTGTCTGCTTATGCTCGCCAATTTTTGGGCAATATGGAAAAACCAGACGTGGATTCAATTGACGGACTTAGTCCAGCCATTTCTATTGATCAAAAAACGACCAGCAAGAATCCGCGGTCAACGGTTGGAACAGCTACGGAAATCAATGATTACCTTCGTTTGCTTTATGCACGTGTGGGAACTCCTTACTGTATCAATGGGCATGGAGCTATTACCGCTTCTTCTGTGGAGCAGATTGTCAATCAGGTTTTGGAATTGCCAGAGCGTCGGCGGTTGCAAATCCTAGCGCCTATTGTTCGCAAGAAAAAAGGGCAACACAAGACAATTTTTGAGAAAATTCAAAAAGACGGATACGTGCGTGTGCGCGTGGACGGAGATATTTATGATGTCACAGAAGTTCCAGAGCTTTCTAAAACAAAAAAGCACGATATCGAAGTAGTGGTAGACCGGATTGTCATTAAGGACGGTGTACGCAGTCGGTTATTTGATTCGATTGAAGCAGCCTTAAGAATTGCAGACGGTTATGTGGTGATTGACACGAGGGATGACAAGGAATTACTCTTTTCCGAGCATTATGCTTGTCCAGTCTGCGGCTTTACGGTACCTGAGTTGGAACCTCGTCTCTTTTCTTTTAATGCACCATTTGGCTCTTGTCCTGATTGTGACGGTCTGGGTGTGAAGCTGGAAGTGGACTTGGATATGGTGGTTCCTGACAGTAGTAAGACCTTGCGGGAAGGCGCCTTAGCTCCATGGAATCCTATTTCTTCAAATTATTATCCTCAAATGCTAGAACAGGCAATGACGGAATTTGGTATCGATATGGATAAGCCATTTGAGGAACTGACCGAAGATGAACAACAACTAATCTTCTTTGGTTCTGAAGGACGAGAATTTCATTTTCATTATGAAAATGAATTCGGTGGCGTGCGAGATATCGACATCCCTTTTGAAGGAGTGGTAACCAATATAAAACGTCGCTACCATGAGACCAATAGTGATTTCACTCGTACCCAGATGCGAACCTATATGAATGAGCTGACCTGTGCAAGTTGCCATGGTTATCGATTGAATCCACAAGCCTTGTCTGTTAAAGTGGGGGGTGAAGGTGGTCTTAATATTGGGCAAGTATCTGATTTATCTATTGCAGATCATTTAGAATTACTTTCTCATCTGACTTTGACTGAAAATGAAGTAGCCATTGCAACACCAATTATCAAAGAAATCCGAGATCGCTTGACATTTCTTAATAATGTCGGACTTGATTATCTAACTCTATCTCGTTCTGCAGGCACGCTGTCTGGTGGTGAGAGTCAGCGGATTCGCTTGGCGACTCAAATCGGCTCTAATCTCAGCGGTGTTCTTTATATCTTAGATGAGCCTTCTATCGGTCTTCATCAGCGCGATAATAATCGCTTGATTGCCAGTCTCAAAAAAATGCGTGATTTGGGCAATACTCTCATTGTGGTTGAACATGATGAAGATACTATGCGCGAAGCTGATTGGTTGATTGATGTTGGACCTGGAGCAGGTGTTTTTGGTGGTGAAATTGTTGCGGCAGGCACTCCAGAGCAAGTTGCAAAAAGCAAGAAATCAATTACAGGTCAGTATTTATCGGGCAAACGTGAAATTCCAGTGCCATTGGAGCGCCGCGTAGGAAACGGCCGCTTTATTGAAGTAACAGGTGCGCGAGAGCACAATTTGCAAAACATCACGGCCCGCTTCCCGTTAGGAAAATTTATAGCCGTGACGGGGGTTTCTGGTTCTGGTAAATCCACCTTGGTTAATTCCATTTTGAAAAAAGCAATCGCTCAAAAACTCAATCGTAATTCAGACAAACCGGGTAAATTCAAAAATATTTCAGGAATTGAGCATATTGATCGTTTGATTGATATTGACCAGAGCCCGATTGGCCGAACACCAAGATCCAATTCAGCGACGTATACTGGCGTCTTTGATGATATTCGCGATCTCTTTGCTAAGACCAACGAAGCTAAGATTCGTGGGTATAAAAAGGGGCGTTTCTCTTTCAATGTGAAGGGGGGACGCTGCGAGGCCTGCTCTGGGGATGGAATTATCAAGATTGAGATGCACTTTTTACCAGATGTTTATGTCCCTTGTGAGGTTTGCCATGGAACACGGTACAATAGTGAAACCTTGGAAGTGCACTACAAGGAGAAAAACATTGCTCAAGTTTTGGATATGACGGTCAATGATGCAGTGGAATTTTTTAAGCATATTCCAAAAATCGAGCGGAAGTTGCAGACGATTAAAGATGTTGGGTTAGGCTATGTGACCTTGGGGCAACCTGCCACAACTCTGTCTGGTGGGGAGGCTCAGCGGATGAAACTAGCCAGCGAACTTCACAAGCGCTCAACAGGTAAGTCTTTCTATATTCTGGATGAACCAACTACAGGTCTGCACACGGAGGATATTGCGAAACTTCTCCAAGTGCTATCACGTTTTGTAGATGATGGCAACACGGTTCTCGTCATCGAGCATAATTTGGACGTTATTAAGACGGCCGATCACATTATTGACCTTGGACCAGAAGGTGGTATTGGTGGAGGTACTATTATCGCAACTGGCACACCAGAAGAAGTAGCTGGAAATCCAGAAAGCTATACAGGTCAGTATCTAAAAGAAAAATTGAGCTGAAAAGTTTAACACGTTGCTGACCTATCTAGCAATAAAGAAAAATTAAACCGCACCCAAAAGTTGGATAAAGGAATCTAACTTTTGGGTGCGGTTTAATAATTTTATAGATTTTTAAGGCTACGAAAGAATAACTTTTGTTTGTTTCCCAATATTTAGACACTTAGCTTCATCCGCATCTGAATCTGTAATCAGAGCAGTGATATCTGACCAATCACAGATTTTATAGAGACTTTTTCTTTCAAATTTACTAGAGTCGGATAGGATGTAAGCTTTGTCGGCTTGTTTTATTATTTCTCGGTCAATAAACACATCTGAAGAAGACGGACTTGAAGGGCCGTCAATATTTGAAAAACCATCTGAACCGAGGAAGCAAATATCAACGAAAACTTGTTTTATCTGTGAAATAGTCCACCCTCCAAAGACTGATGAGCTTTTAGGGCGGAATTCTCCACCAAAAACGAATAGTTGATTATCTGAATTAACTAAAGCATTTGTGACAGGTAAAGAATCTGTAAAAATCTTATAGCCAGATTTTTGAGCTAGTAAATAGGCTAATTCGACAGTTGTGCTACCTGTTCCAATGATTATTGAAGCATTTTCTGGAATGAGTTCAAGAGCTTTTTCGGCAATTCTTTTTTTATTAGAAGTATTTTCTTTTTCGCGTGTATTATAAGATAATTCAATAGCATTTTGTTTTAAAATAGCTCCACCGTGACTTTTTATGAGCAATCCTTTTGTTTCAAGATATGATAAGTCTTTGCGAATCGTTTCGTAGCTAACTTCAAACTGTTCAGACAGTTTGCTGACATAGACAGTTCCATTATTTTTTAATTCATCAAGAATGAGTTGGCGTCTTTTTTCCAATAACATTATGTTCACCTCACTTGTTTCTAAATATAATTATATATCAAAACTAACAAAAAACAAGTTTTTTTGCTTGAAAACCAATAAAAAATAATAAAAACCATCAAAAAACCATTGACAACAACCAAAACCAATGATATAATATAGGCATAAAAAGAAAACGATTACAAGGAGACGGAAAATGAAAACAAAAATCGCAATTGCCTGTGATGATTTGGGCTTTGAAACAAAAGAAGCTCTCAAACACTATCTTATTGAAGAAAAAAATGCTGAGATAGTTTATGATCCTGTAAAAGTGCCAGAAGATGGTGTTAATACTTTTGCAGTTCTGGCGGATGAAATGGCTGAGACTATTCAACGTGATAAATGTCGATTAGGAATTTACATCTGTGGTACTGGAATTGGATTTACTTGTCAAATCAATAAGCATTGGGGAATTAGAGCGGTAGCTGTAACGAATCCTTACTCAGCAAAACGTGCAAGACTTAGTAATAATACACAGGTTATTGGTCTTGGTTGCCGTGTCAATGGTCTTGAATATCTTAAACAGATTGTAGATGCTTGGTATGATGAACCATTTTGTTTTAGTACAGCTCGTGAAAATTCAAAGAAAAATTTATTGGAAGCAGAAGCTGATGATAATCGTCTATTGAAAAAGCCTGATTATGTCGCGTGGAACATGGGCTTTAGACCTGAATAGTAAAGGAGGAGGCTAGTTATAAGCTGGCTAGTAGAAAAATGGAAGTTATTACAAATTTTATTAATAATTTAGGAAATTTTATTTTTATCCCACTAATTTTCTTGGTTTTCATGCTGATTTTACGCAGACCGCTTTCTGAAGCGATTCAATCAGCAATGAAAGTTGGGATTGGTTTTATTGCTTTATCTCTTGTCATTAATTTTATGTTAGATAAAATGGAGCCAGCCATCACCGGGCTAGCAGAAAAGACAGGCTCTTCTTTAAGTGCTATTGATGTTGGTGGTGCTGCGACTGCGGTTATGGGATTTGGTTCAAATATGGGAGCAATTATTATTCCACTATGTGTTGGTATTAATATTCTTCTTCTTGTTTTGAAACTGACGGACTGTGTTAATGTTGATGTTTTTAACCTTCATCAAAATGCATCAATGGGAGCAATTGTTGCTGTTTATTCTGGTAATTTTCTTTATGGTGTTTTAACAGCAGGACTTTTCCATGTCTGGGCACTTATTGCATCTGATTTAGGTGCAAAACGTAATAATGAATTTTTTGGATTACCAAAAGGAGTTTCAATTTCACACCCTGTTGCTAATACTTATCTTTTATTTGCCTATCCGTTTAACTGGATTTATGATCATATCCCTGGTTTGCGTCATTGGAATGTTACCGCAGAGTCTATTCAAAAACGTTTTGGAGTATTGGGTGATCCAACAGTTGTAGGTTTTATTCTTGGTGTGCTTTTAGGGTTATTTGGTTATGATTGGAGTAACCCTTATACAACAATTATCTCAAGCTTACAACTTGGTATGTATTTGGCAGCTGTTATGCTTCTTCTTCCTAAGATGACTTCAATCATGATGGAAGGACTTGTTTCGCTTTCAAATGCTGCGCGTAAGAAATTGGTTAAAAAATTCCCAGACCGAGAAATTACAGTTGGTATGGATACGGCACTTATTGTTGGTAATCCATCAGTTATCGCTCCAGCCTTACTTCTTATTCCTGTAATGGTGATTCTAGCAGTAATTTTACCTGGGAATAAAGTCATGCCGTTAGGTGATTTATCACAGTTTGTCTTCTTCATTGCGTGTATGGTTCCTGTTTTTAATGGAAATATTATTCGTACTTGGTTGACTTCAGTGATTCTATTTGGTGGTGGTCTCTATATTGCATCATGGATGACACCAGCAACTAACGAGGTCTTCCAAAAATTTGGTGCAGGTGCTAAAGAAGGTGTTATGTATTCTTCTTTAAACCCATCCGCTAATCCTTTTACAGGTCTCTTTGCGGCAGTATCACATATTGGATTAATTGGTTATATTTTAGTTGGAGCAATTCTTGTTGCAGTAGGCTATCTACTTAAGAAAAAAGAACATGCTCAAATCGAAAATGCTTAATAAATAGAAATAGAGGTAATCATTATGGCTAAAAAAATTCTTGTTGTTTGTGGAAATGGTATTGCTTCATCATCAATTATGGTGTCAGTTTTACAAGATTTCTTAAAAGATGAAAAAATTGCTGATGTTCAAGTTGATAAAGCTTCTCTCATGGATTGTTCAACTGAAAAGTTCAATAGCTATGATTTAGTTGTTTCATCTACAAAACTTGAAAATGAAGGTTTAACAGTTCCAGTTATAGTTGGAGCAGGTTTACTTACTGGTATTGGTGAGGATGAAATCTTTGATGCTGTTAAAGGTGAAATGACTAAATAGGAGTTTATTATGGTTTATGTTGTAGTGAATGATGCAGACGAAACTGTAAAAGATTATCAATCGGCAATTCGTTTTGCGGGAGAAGCTCTTCTTAAAGTAAATAATATTAAAAGTGACTATATCCAAGCATGTATTGACCGTGAGGTTGATTTTCCTACAGGTTTATCGTTGGCAAGTGGACAAGGCGTAGCAATGCCACACGGTAATTCTGATTTTGTGACTGAAGATAGCGTAAGCGTTGTACGTTTATCAGAGCCAGTTGTTTTCGGATTAATGGAAGATAAGAATCAGAAAGTTGGTGTTACATTAGTTTTTAATCTAGCTTTGTCATCAGGAAAACAGCATATTGCAGTTTTACGTAAAGTGATTGCTCTTTTTCAAGATGACGTGTTTATTAAGAAATGCCAAAAAAATAGTGTTGAAGAAGTAGCTAGTAACATTAAAGCAAAACTAGATTCTTAAAAGTTGAGGTAGACAAAATGGAAGAATCTCAAATTATTCTATCTGATATTGAAAAAGCGGTAAATCAGATTGACGATGAGAAATTGGATGATTTGGCGAATAAAATTGTAAATTCACATCATATTTTTTTAGCAGGTATGGGAAGGTCAGGTTTGATGATTCGTGCATTTGCTAATCGGTTAATGCATTTAGGATTATCAGTAAGCATTGTTGGAGACATTAATTCCCCCCACACACAGCTAAATGATTTAGTGATTATTGGCTCTGGTTCTGGAGAAACAGATAGTTTAGTTTCATTGATAAAAAAAGCTAACACGTTATCGTTAGATTCAGCTCTTATTACAACAAATTTATCATCTACAATTGGGAGATTATCAAATTTAGTTTTGGTGATTCCTGCTCAAAATAAAGCTAGTGAGCAAGTTGGAAAACAACCTATGGGTTCAGTATTTGAACAGTCTAGTCTGGTTTTATATGATATTCTTATTTTAAAATTAATGAAGATTTTAAATGAATCTAATGAAACTATGGCAAAACGTCATGCAAATTTAGAATAGTCATCTCTTCTCTAAGCTAAAAATACTTCTTTTAAGTTTGTATAGTCCCCAAAAGCTAGATAAAAACTCAAGAAAACCGTAAAAACTCAGAATCAGTATTTTTACTAACCTGATTCTGAGTTTTTTGGATTATCATTTTAAAAGTTATTGGATAGTTTCTCCTTTTTTAACAAACTTTTCTGATTTTTACTTAGAAAACCTTAAAAAAGATAGATACATAGAGAATTCAATCCTTTATATTTTGCTATCTCCATAAAAGATATCAGTAAAGATTGTTTTTAAAAATCATTTTCAACAGTTAAATGTATTTTGTAACTATAAAGGTTATACCATTTACAACTTTTTTTGATATAATAATTTTAATCATTTTACGGAGGGATTTTTATGTTATCAAGAGTAAATAAATTAGAAGCAGCACTTGCGCAAACGGATTGTGATGCTGTTTTAGTAACCAATCTGAAGAATATTTACTATCTAACGGGTTTTAGCGGAACAGAAGCGACAGTTTTCATTAGCAAAACGCGACGGATTTTTTTGACAGATTCCCGCTATACCTTGATTGCCAAAGGTGTGGTAAAAGGTTTTGATATTGTCGAAACACGTGATGCTTTGTCAGAAATTGCGAAGATCATTGCAAATGATAAAATAGAAACTATTGGATTTGATGACGAAATTTCTTATCATTATTTCAAAACTCTTGAAGAGCTTTTTTCAGGTTATAAGCTGACAGCAATGACTGCTTTCATTGAAAATCTACGCATGATCAAAGATGAAGGAGAAATTGCCACGATTCGAAAAGCTTGTCAAATTTCTGACCAAGCCTTTCTAGATGTCTTGGATTTTATCAAGCCGGGGCAAACAACGGAGCTACAAGTTATGAACTTTTTAGATGCTCGCATGCGGCAACTGGGCGCATCGGGAGCCTCTTTTGACTTTATTATTGCATCAGGTTATCGCTCTGCTATGCCGCATGGAGTAGCTAGCGAGAAGGTCATTCAAACAGGTGAAACCTTGACAATGGATTTTGGTTGTTATTATAATCACTATGTTAGCGATATGACGCGAACCATTCATGTTGGTCATGTGACGGATGAGGAGCGCGAGATTTACGATATTGTGTTACGGAGCAACCAAGCTCTGATTGAAGCGGCGAAAGCTGGTATGAGTCGTATTGAGTTTGATCAAGTACCGCGCAAAGTGATTAACGATGCAGGTTACGGACAATATTTCACGCATGGAATTGGACACGGAATTGGTCTTGATATTCATGAGATTCCTTATTTTGGTAAATCCTCTGAGCCGATTGAAGTGGGTATGGTCTTAACAGATGAGCCGGGTATTTATTTGGATGGGAAATACGGTGTGCGGATTGAAGATGACATTCTCATCACAGACACAGGCTGCGAACTCCTAACGCTCGCGCCAAAAGAGTTAATTGTTATTTGAGAATTGTCAATGTTTATGATAAAATAAAGAGAAATCTATTTTAAAAGAGGTAATAATAATGATTGAAGCAAGTAAGCTGAAAGCTGGTATGACGTTTGAAACAACGGACGGAAAATTGATTCGTGTCCTTGAAGCAAGCCATCATAAACCAGGTAAAGGGAATACTGTTATGCGTATGAAATTACGGGATGTACGCACAGGTTCAACTTTTGACACAACTTACCGTCCTGAAGAAAAATTTGAACAAGCAATTATTGAAACGCGCCCAGCACAATATTTGTATCAAATGGATGATACAGCCTATTTCATGGATACAGAGTCATTTGAGCAATATGAAATCCCAGTAGCGAATGTAGAGCAAGAATTGAAATTTATTCTTGAAAATTCAGAAGTGAAAATTCAATTTTACGGAAGCGAAGTTATCGGTGTTACAGTTCCAACGACTGTAGAATTAGTCGTAACAGATACACAACCTTCTATTAAAGGAGCAACGGTGACAGGTTCTGGTAAGCCAGCTACTCTTGAAACAGGTCTTGTGGTCAACGTACCGGACTTTATCGAAGTTGGACAAAAATTGATTATCAATACGCAAGAAGGAACTTACGTTTCTCGTGCATAATTTATGTTGAGAACTAGAAGTTCTTAATTACTATCAAATTCAGACTGAGAGCCTGACAAATATTGAACAGACTCCTTGAATGTCTTTGTGTCTTAAGAAAGGACAAGTTATGGCAACTGAACAATTAGGCGAAATCGTTATCGCACCGCGTGTCTTAGAAAAAATTATTGCCATTGCAACGGCTAAAGTGGACGGTGTTTACTCTTTCGCAAATAAAAGCATGTCTGACAGTCTTGCAAAACGTTCTTTAGGACGTGGCGTCTATCTTCATACCGCCAGTGATGGCGAAGTAACTGTTGACATTTATTTATACTTAGAATACGGTGTAGGGGTGCCAGCAGTAGCTGTTGCTATTCAAAAAGCCGTTAAAAGTGCTGTTTCTGATATGGCAGAAGTTGAATTATCCGCAGTGAACATCCATGTAGCGGGTATTGTGCCTGAAAAAACACCAAAACCAGATTTAAAAGATTTGTTCGATGAGGATTTCCTCAATGACTGATGTACAACTGGAAGCAAGAAGAGAACTACGTGAACGTGCATTTCAAGCATTAATGAGTTTGGAATATGAAAAAGATATTGTAGAAGCGTGTCGTTTTGCATATCTCTATGATAAAGATATGACAAACGATTCTGATGTGGAAATTCCAGCCTTTTTATTGAACCTCGTCACGGGTGTTGAACAGTCTAAAAACGAGTTGGATGACAAGCTTAGCCAGTACCTAAAAGAAGGTTGGACTTTGGAACGTCTTACATTGATAGAAAAAAATATTCTTCGCTTGGGATTGTTTGAGATGACAGAGTTTGATACACCTCAACTAGTCGCAATCAATGAAGCAATTGAGCTATCTAAAAAATTCTCAGATGAAAAATCGAGCAAGTTTATCAATGGTATTTTAAGTAAATTTGTTATAGAATAAATTTTAAGAAGAAATGAATACAGGATTGAGAGGACGAACTTCGTTCTCTCTTTTTCAATTTTATCCGCTAAACAGCTTCAGAAAACCTCTGAAGTGACAGGGATGCTGCTCACGAGACCCAGAAGAGATGCAATAAGATAAAAAATAGATAGAAGAAAACCAAAGGGTTCTCCTTCATGCTATCCTTAAAAGGTAAGTAAAAGGAAGGAGAAGGAAATGGAGTTCAAGGAGTTATATGCCAAGGTGAGAGGAATCGTACTGAAATGTCGGAGGGAATATTATATCCACCTGTGGGAGTTAAGTGATTGGGACCAAGAGGGAATGTTGGTGCTCTATCAGTTGGTAAGCCAGTATC
>NZ_KV826448.1:0-103670 GCF_001835915.1 Streptococcus sp. HMSC034E12 | reverse complement strand
ACGGATTAGAATTATAATATTTATAATCATGTGTGCAATTAGTAAAATAAATGTTGCTAGTTGCATTTTTATTACTCCTTTCTAGTCCTGCCAAGCATTCCCGATCAAGGAACTTGTTGATAAAATACTGCTGACCCTTGCCTGTGACCTTTGGTGTCTTGTTCACGCTGATATGTCCATCTGCGTGTTGCACGTTTGTTTCCTTGATTTCAAAGAGTTTCAAGTCCATGCTACGTTGGGTTGGCATGTTCCAATCTGAGCCCTTGCGCTTAATCAGGTAGCCATTTTCACGCATCCAAGCAAAGAGGCGATTGGCACCGATTTTGTAGCCGTTTTGGCTAATGAGTTTGGCAAGTTCGCCGACCAAGATAGATGTGTGGCTTGCACTTACTGCGTCTGCAAAGAGGACTTTGGGTTTGTCCGCTTCAATCTGCGTCTCCAGTTTATGAATCTTCTTGTCAGCCATCAGCAAGGCTCTTGCCATAATCTTCTCAGGACTGTTGAAGTCTTTTTCTACTTGAATGAAGTACTGTCTGACTTCTTTTCCTTTGTCGGTTTTCGACATCATTGCTAAGTGTTTTGCAGTGTCCAATGATAAAGCATAGTCTTGCAATTCTCTCATTGCTCCGTTATTTACAACCGTAGTTGTAACTACACTTGTGAAATCGTAATTTTCTTCAAACCCTTTAAAGTTTTGTTCCACCCATTGGCTAAATCTCGTCTTAACTTCAAGGGTTTTGTGTAATTGTCTTGCTGATACAATCGGTTCTTGATTATCATTCACAGTCACTTTGATAACTTCGTTCATCTTTTTGCTCCTTTCTATGTTGTTGTTTTCGCAACTTTTTTTCTAAAAAAATACTAGAAATCCTCCATTTTGATGTCTAGTAGTTTTGAAAGTTTGCTAGCTTCCGAAAATGTGAAATCACGTCCACGGTAACGATTGACTTTCATGTTAAAAGTTGACTTATCCATATCCAACTGTTCAGCAATTTCTTTTTGTTTCATTCCTTTTGAAACAATAATGCTTTTTAAATTTAGATACGGCTTATCTAGTACCATTACACCGCTCATAGGCCTCTCCTTTCCAAGTTGTCGTTTTCGCAACTTTGTTTTATGGTTCTAGTATATACCAACTTTGTTTCGTTGTCAACAACTTTTTTATTTTTTTTTAAAAATGTTTGCGAAAACGAAACTTTTATAGTATAATGATTATTAAGAAATGAGGAAGTGGAAAAATGATTGGAAACAAAATCAGAGAACTTAGAAAGAAACATAACTTAACTCTTGATGAGTTAGCTAATAACTTAAATAATAGGTATCCTGATACTATGAACTTTAATAAAGGGAAAATTTCTAAATGGGAAAATGACAAAGAAGAGCCAAGACTTTCATCAGTCAGAGTCCTTGCTGATTATTTCGACGTACCTTTAGATTATTTCAACGGCAATGAGGCTAAAATCTTGCCAATCTACAACAAACTAGAAGAACCAAGGCAGGAGAAAGTCCTTAATTATGCTAAGGAGCAACTTGAGGAGCAAGAGAACTCTAATATTATTTCTATGTTTGACAAACCTCAAGATGACGAAGACTACATTACTGATTATGTTGAGGGATTGGTTGCTGCTGGTCGTGGTATTTTCCAAGATGACAATTTACATATGGAGGTGAGACTACGTGCAAATGATGTCCCTGAGAGTTACGATACTATAGCTAAGGTTGCTGGTGACTCTATGGAGCCCTTGATAGAAGATAATGACCTACTCTTTATCAAGGTTACTAGTCAGGTAGACATCAATGACATTGGTATTTTTCAGGTAAACGGTAAAAACTTTGTTAAAAAGCTCAAGCGTGATTACAGCGGAGCTTGGTACTTGCAAAGCCTCAACAATAGCTATGAGGAAATCTATCTTTCAGAAGATGATGACATCAGAACTATTGGAGAGGTTGTAGATATTTATAAGAAAAATTAGAGAGGTATAGGATAATGGGGATTTTTGATAGTGCAGAAATGAAAGAGGCTAAACGCCAGTACAAGGAAGAAATGAAACAATTAGCTGAGGCTATGCAGCCTACAGGCAAGATTTTCATGTGTGCCAAGTGGGATGATAACTTGAGAGTCATCTCTCTTGGTTCAATGGGATTGAGTACTATTGTCAAATATGACACGATAAAAGATATACAGGTCTTTGAGTCCGTCAAAGAGGTTACTTCTACAAAATCAAAGGGTAAAGAAAAGCGTAAAGGTGTTATGACTAGAGCAGCCGTGGGTACTATCCTCATGCCAGGAGTTGGAACTTTGGCGGGTGCATTGACAGCTAAGAAACAATCCACAGGGGAGACTGAGGCTGTAACTAGTCAGCAAGTAACTAGAACTATTGTACTGACTAGAGATGACCCTTTCAAAACAGTTCTAAACGTGCCTTACAATGCTGAGCTAGAGGTTAAGTTACGTAGTATCCTAGCTGAAAACCTCAGTCAAACAGCACCAGTTGAACAAGTTGCAGAGGCTCCACAAGTTGAGCAAACCATATCAAGTATATCTGTTGCTGATGAGCTAATGAAACTAAAAGAACTACTAGACGCTGGTGTTCTGACACAGGAAGAATTTACAGCACAGAAACAACGACTTTTACAATAAAAACAAAAAAAGCCCCACGCTCTCAAACTTTGGCGAGCTTGAGCGTGAGGCAAAAACGATTGTATGAGAAAATAACCATTCAAAAGGTCGTTTTCTTATACCTATTTTAGCAAAAAATGAGGTAAAACACAATGGCAATTACAGCATACAAAAAGAAAAACGGGAAAACAGCTTACGAAGTTAAGGAGTATCTAGGCAAAGAAAACGGTCGTAGCAAATACTTCCGTAAGAAAGGGTTTGAGACTAAAGCTAAAGCCCGTGCAGCTATTCTGCAAGCGCAAGAAGAATTTGAAAATCCTGAAAAAAAGCAAAAAAATATAACGGTCAAAGCCGTGGCTAAATTGTGGCTAAAAGAGTACGCAGATACCGTACAAGAATCAACATACATTAAGACTTACCGTAATATTAAAAATCATATTTATCCAGTCTTGGGAGACCAGAGAATCGCTTCTCTCACTCCTCTCCAAATGCAGGAGCAGGTCAACGCTTGGTCAAAGAAACTCGTTTATGGGCGTAAGTTAAAAGGGCTGATGAATAATATCTGTAAGTATGCTATCCGCTATGGTTATATGGCAACAAATCCTATGGATAGCGTCACGACGCTAGTTAAAAAGCAATCTGAAGAAACTGCCGACTTTTACACAAAGGACGAATTACAGACCTTTTTAAGCTATGTAGACGAAACAAGGGACATTACAAAGATAGCTTTCTTCCGCCTCTTAGCTTTTACAGGCTGCCGAAAAGGCGAACTCTTAGCTTTGCAATGGTCAGACTGGACAGATAGCACTCTAGACATAAACAAAGGTATTACAAGGGGATTCGCAGGAGAGGAGATAGGCAAAACAAAGACAACTAGCAGCAATCGCCTTATTAGCCTAGACCCTAAAACCGTAGAAATTTTACAAAAACTACGAGAAGCAAAACCGAACGACATCTATATTTTTGAGAGTGTGGAAGGAAAACCAATTCCAAGCTCTCTCCCTCGCAAATGGAATTTACAGATACTAAAAGGCAAAGACCTGCGACCAATCAGGATTCATGATTTTAGACACACGCACGCCAGTCTATGCTTTGAAGCGAATATGACGTTGAAGCAAGTACAATATCGTCTCGGTCACTCGGACTTAAAAACCACGATGAATATCTATACCCACATCACAAAGACTGCCAAAGATGATATTGGTCAACGATTTGCAAATTATATTGATTTTTAGGGCGCAACAAAAATGTTGTGTCCTTTGTTGTATCCTTTTACCATAAAAAGACACAAAGAAATACTAAAGAGAAAAATAAAAAACGTTGTTAAATCAACGTTTTAGAAAGGTTTAGAAAAGTTTAGAAAATAACAATGGAGCCGGTGGGAATTGAACCCACGTCCAAACACCTGCCAACACATTTGTCTACAACCATAGGTTATGTATTGGATTTAACTTCGCTTTGACACATAACTCAAGCCCAAGCCAAGCGAGTCTATCAGTCTCTTATCAAGCCCCTAGACAAGGCTTAATCGTATCTCGCTATTATTAAGACCGGTCATCGAACACGAGCGATCCGAATCTGGTCACGCTAGCTGTTTTTTAGGCAGCTAAAGCGTAAGAATTATTATTTTTTGCAGTTATATTTAACTGGCGCTTTACATCCGCTCGATGAGTCGCAAAATGTGCCTCATAATGCCTGTCGAATCCGTAACGACCCCAAAACATAAAAATATTATACCATATTTTTTAATAATATTTCAATTTTTAAGTCCATTGTTTTTTAAATCTACTTTTTTACAGGAACTTTTATGCTATACTAAAAAGGAATCTGTTTGAAAGGATTGTTATCACATTATGGTATTGCATCTTATTTGGCTTCTTCCTGCTCTTCTTTTTCTTGTCTTGTTTTATATAGAGCCAAGGCGACTCTTCAATGCGTATTTGCTTAGTATCGTTTTAATTTTATTTTCCGCTATCGTTTCTGGTTTGTTTGTGATTCATATGGAACAACTTGTCAATAGAAATCTGGCAATGCTTTCTTTGCTCATCTTAGCACTTTTCATTCCTTTGAGTGTTATAATTTCAACCATTTATAGTTGTGAGACAGAGCAATTGCATTTTAGCTTTATGTCACCAAAGATAAAAAAACACGAACTCGTCCAGATTAGCTAACTGCTAGTCAAGACAGGGTTCGTGTTTTTATTGTTTAATTGGAGTTTTCTTTTGCTCCTTTATTCGTTAGGCTTCTTTCTTAGCAAACTGACTTGTATATAAGTCGTAATAGAAACCTTTATCAGCTAAAAGCGATTCGTGAGTTCCTTGCTCAATGATTTGCCCGTCTTTGAGAACCAAAATCTTGTCCGCCTCTTGAATCGTCGATAAGCGGTGAGCAATGACAAAGCTTGTTCGTCCTTGCATGAGGTTCTTCATCGCTTTTTGAATCAAGAGCTCTAGGCGTGTATCAACGGACGAGGTTGCTTCATCCAAAATCAAGATTTTTGGATTGGCTAATAATGCTCGCGCAATGGTCAGCAATTGTTTTTGCCCCAGCGAAATATTGCTGGATTCCTGATTCATTTCCATATTATAGCCACCTGGAAGCGTCCGAATGAAATGATCGACATTAGCCGCTTTGGCAGCTTCCACAATCTCTTCATCTGTCGCATTCAGATTTCCAAAGCGCAAGTTTTCCTTGACTGTTCCTTCATAAAGCCAAGCGTCTTGCAAGACCATACCAAATTGTTTGCGGTATTCTTGGCGAGACAAATTGCGAATATCATGGCCATCAACAGAAATTGAACCGGCAGTTACATCGTAAAAACGCATCAGTAGATTGATGAGGGTAGTCTTTCCAGCACCAGTCGGACCGACAATCGCCACCATTTCGCCCGGCTTAACCTCTAAGTTGAAGTCTCGAATGAGCGGTTTGTTTTCCACGTATTGAAAGTCAACATGCTTGAAGCTGACCTGACCTGTCAAATCATGCTCCAAGTGCTCTTTTACATCCGTCACTTCGTCTGGTTCATCCAAGACTTGAAAGACACGATCTAGCGAAGACTTAGCACTCTGCAATTGCCCAGCCAGTTGCGTTAAGTTTTGGATTGGCTGGTTTACTTGCCACACGTATTGTACGAATGCTTGCATGTTCCCAATCGTTAATTGTCCAGAAATGACTTGCAGACCACCAACAACCGCTACAATCAGATAGGTCAAATCTGAAACGGCGTTCAAAATTGGCATCATCAAACCAGAAATAAAGCTAGCTTTGAAGCCAACTTCTTGGAGATTTTGCGTGATTCCGCGAAAATATTCTGAAGATGTTTCTTCACGGCCATAAAGTTTCAGCACATTAAAACCGCTCAGATTTTCCTGCACAAATCCGTTCATAGCACCCAGCGCATCTGCTTGCTTTTTAAAATAAGGCTGCGATTTCTTCAAAATAAAGTTCGCACCAAAATAGGTCAAAGGAATGCTGGCAATCACGATCAAAGCCAGTTGAAAATTGAGATACAAGACCATTCCGATAACCAAGGTAATAGTCAAAACCGCATTGACAACTTGCAGGAATGACTGTTGAAGCGCATTTGAAACAGTCTCTACATCACTGGTAAAGCGCCCTAGCAAATCTCCAAATTGATGCTTATCAAAGTAAGAAACTGGAATTTGATTAATTTTAGAACTCAACTCATTGCGCATGTCACGTACTGTATTTTGCACTGCATTGGTCATAAAATAATTAGAATAGTAAGCCCCAATTTCATAGAACAAACCACGCAAAAGGTAAAGTGCCATTACCCCAAAGACATATGTTGTGTTTATACTGGCGCCTTCGACTCCTTTTGCTATGTTCAGCACATTTCGTGTCAATTCTGTAATAGCAAGACCAAGTACAAAAGGCTCTAGCACGCTCATCACAATACTCACCACCTTCAAAAAGATAGCAAGGATTACTGAGAGTTTATAAACTTTTAAGTAACTCCACAAGCGCATAAAACTATGTTGTTTCATCTTTCCCTCCTATTCTTCTGTTAGTGATTGACTATTAAGCTGAGAATTAGCAATTTCGCGATAGATATCGTTTTGTTGCAACAATTCTTCATGTGTTCCGCGCCCGACGATTTCTCCCTTATCCAGAACAATAATCTGATCTGCATCCATAATGGTTCCCACGCGTTGTGCTACAATCAATACAGTAGCATTTTGCGTAACTTCTTTAAGTCGACTTCGAAGAATGGCATCGGTCTTATAGTCCAACGCAGAAAATGAATCATCAAAGATATAAATATCTGGTTCTTTCACGACAGCACGTGCGATAGAAAGGCGTTGCTTTTGCCCACCTGAGAGATTGCTTCCCCCTTCAGCCAAATGCGTCTCAAAGCGTTCTTCCTTGCTTTCAATGAAGTCCCTTGCTTGTGCCACATCTGCTGCTTGCGCCAATTCCTCACGACTAGCATTTTCTTTCCCATAGCGAAGGTTTTCTGCGATTGTGCCGGTAAAGAGCAGAGCTTTTTGTGGAATGAAACCTATCTTCTGCCGAAGCGCTTTTAGGTTATAAGAACGCACGTCCACTCCGTCCACTAAAATCTTTCCTAAAGTCACATCATAAAAGCGCGGAATCAATTGCACCAATGAGGACTTCCCTGAGCCGGTCGAGCCGATAAAAGCAATCGTTTCACCAGGTTTCGCTTTGAACGAAATATCATGTAGCACTGGGCTTTCTGTCTCACCAGGATAAGCAAAAGTAACATTATCAAACTCTAAATAACCGTGACTGTCTGTCTCCGTAACACCATCTTCGTTTGGATTGATTGAGATTGGCATTTCCATTACTTCTTTCAAGCGTTCACTTGAAACAGCTGTACGAGGATACATGGTAAACAAGCTAGATAGCAACAAGAAAGACAGCAAAGCATGGAAACTGTATTCGATAAAAGCAACCAAATCCCCAATTTGCAAGTCTCCTGTACCAAGTGGTTTTAAAGCAAACCAGACAATGGCAACAATCATGGCAATGATAATTTGAACAAAGAGTGGTTCTGTCAAACCAGTTAATTTAAATAAGCGATTGGAGTTATCCGCATAAATTTCATTTTGTGAAGCAAAGCGCTCTTCTTGAAATTCTTCTCGTGCAAAAGCTCGAATGACACGCAGACCTGTTAAATTTTCACGCGCGTATTGATTGATTTTATCTAACGTTTTTTGTTGCTTTTCGGATAGAGGACGTGTTTTTGTCGCCACATACCAAACGACAATGCCGAGGAAGGGCACAGAAATCGCAACAATCCAAGCTAAAGAGGGGCTGGTGACAAAAATCATCATCACACTAGAAATCATCATCATAGGCGTAATGACTCCCATTTTTAAGGATTGCTCTGCAAATTGCATGAGAACAAAGGCATCACTAGTAATCCGTGTCACCAAAGACGAAACGCCAATTTGCTCATATTCATGATGCGAATACTCTTGCAATTTATCATACACATCATTGCGCATGTCCCGTACCATACTCGTCGTTAATTTCCCAGCAGCATAGGCAAGGACAATCCGTCCAAAGACTCCTAGCAAAATGACAATGAGCATCACAATCGCCCAATAATACAAACGATTGCTGTCTCCTCGATTAATCCCTTCGTCAATCATTCGTGCCAAAACAGTCGGCAAGCCGAGATTCACCACGACAAAGAAGACAGCACCAAAGAAATCCAGCATCAACCATTTAGGATATTTTTTCAAATAAGACCAAATATACTTCATGTTTCTCCTTATATTATATTTAGTGCAGTTAGCTACTGCCAAAGCCCAAGTGTTATACTTGGAAAAAGCCACTGTGGATTAGTTTGTTGTCTCCAATCGCTTGACGATTTCAGAAAGGCTCTAACCACAGCTTTTTGTTTTCATTGGTAATGAGTTTGATAACGCTAGACGTTTAATCTTCAGTAAGGTAACAAGGCAAAAAGTAAGTGGATACCAAGTTGGCTTAATACTTAATATCTGGAGGTACTTTTATGCTCTATGTTGGCATTGATGTCGCTAAAAACAAACACGATGTGACAGTTATTGATAATACAGGGAAAATGGTGTTAAAACCCATCACTATTACAAACTGTAAACAAGGATTTGAACTACTTCATAATACCTTGAAACAACTCAACCAGAACTGTCTTATCGCCATGGAAGATACTGGACATTATGCCTTAAATCTCTTAACATTCTTACATCAAAACAATTATCAGATTTACACCTATAATCCCTTACTCATCAAAGAATTCACAAAGTCTATCTCACTTCGTAAAACAAAAACGGATAAGAAAGATGCACGTACAATAGCTCTTAAATTACTTTCAGACCCTAATCGTGCCCTATTTATGCATGACAACAAGCAAGAAGAACTTAAAATTATGACACGTCACATGAATCGTTTAAAGAAACATCAATCAGATTGGAAAGTCCAATATACCAAGTGTTTAGATATTATTTTCCCTGAACTACATCAGGTCGTTACGAAGCACTCTGACTATGTCTATGAGTTACTCAAACGTTTCCCTTCTCCCGAGAAAATGGTAACGGCTGGCTTTGATAAACTTATTGAGATTAAACGATTAACAGCTAAACATGCATTGGATATTCTTGAACTAGCTCCAAATTCCATTGGCACAACTTCTTTGGCTCGTGAATTTGAATTGATTGAAATTATTGAGAATATCCAACACTACGAAAAACTCATCAAACAAACTGAAAAGAAGATTGATGAGTTGATGGCTGAGCTCAACTCGGTCATCACTACAGTACCAGGCATTAGTAATCGTCTTGGTTCTGTCATTTTAGCTGAAATAAGAAATATTAATACTTTTAATCATTCAGCTCAACTCCAAGCTTTTGCAGGGTTAGAACCAGCTATCTACCAATCTGGACAACTAGATGCTCAGGGAAAAATGTTCAAACGAGGCACATCACACCTACGTTGGGCACTCATACAAGCTGCCATTAAAGTAGCTAGATACTCCCCTGCGTTTAAAGCTTATTTTAAAACCAAATTAGCGCAGGGAAAACACTACAACGTCGCTATTTCTCACGTCGCTAAGAAGCTCATTCGAGTGCTGTTTTATCTGCTTAAGAATAATGAAACTTTTGACGAGGATAAACTGAGATAAACCAACAAAAACATAGATGAAAAACTTTTTAAAACAGTCGTTTTAAAAGGCTTTTTGTCGTGTCTAAAACACATTCTAAAGTTTTCTAAAAAATTTAGAACAAACTATTGACAACTCTTATAGTTTGTCTTTCTCCTCATAAAACAAATCCACAATAAAAAAGCACCAACGTACTTTTTAGACAAAATAGGAGTGGGACAGAACTTATCTTAAAAAATTTAAGTTCGTAGTCCCACCCCCTCAAGGGTGATTAGGTGCTCTTTCGAGCTTGAAAAGCGAATAAAGAGTCCAATCACCTACTGCGTCATTCGCTTATTACCAAATTAGATAGAGGCTGAGATACGTTTTGTCCGACCTCATGTAAAAATAGTATAACAAAAAGATGATATAAATGCAACACTAGCAATAATCTAGTTGGTAACAGTCACTTCTCCTGTTTGATAATTTAGCCGAAGTCCTGTCTGTACGTTGGGAACAAAGACATTTATTTCCAAGCTACTATCGCTTGATTTAGCTTCAATATGCGAACCAACCGGCACCAAATCCTGTTCATTAGCATAAATTAAAGTCACCCGATACCGAACTCGTTTATTTTTGTCTAGTGCCTTACGTACCTTTGTTTCATAAAAATTTTGACCCGTAGAATGACCAGTATTTGCTTGATTGGCCCAAGCCGTTTGCAGCGCAATATTTTTAGGATTGCTAGTCGAAGCATCAAAGCCTTTCAAGTTACCAATCAAGGCATAACCTAGCAGATGTCCACGGTCAACTGCATGATGATATTCACCCGATAAATGCTTCACCTGATGCCAGCCAGCAGGTGTCCAAGTTGTTGAACCATTACCTGTTTCTTCACGCTTCCTATACTGACGAGTAGCTTTAGACAAAAGAGCATTTGCTACCGTCGGAACAGTTCGACCTCTGACCAATTTTGTCTTATTATCCGCATAAGGAATACTGCCCACTTTAGCATCTAAATCATTTTTATTCTCATTGACAATAAAAGCCCCTGCGCCATTCCACACGATTTTCCCTTTGAGCTGTCGTTTGACAGATTCTATTACAACGCTCTGTGCTAATTCTTGACTGGGTGCTGCATGATTCGTCCGAATGCTTCGATTAATAGCAGTGCTGTCAGAAGGCTTCGTACTACTATGATGATTGCTAAAAGAATAACCTCCTAGCGCAAGAACCAGTGCTATAACCAGACCAGCTACACTTTGTGTTACTTTCTGGTTGGATTTCTTTCTCACCATTTCTCCTCCCTTTTAAATAAATAGGAGGGGGTGAGACTACAAAGTCTATTGCTACGAAATCATGACTTTTGTCTCACTCCCTCAAAGTTATTAACTTCTAAAAACTGATCCGCTCAATAACTGGAAGTCACGCAACTACTGCGTGTAATCGAACATTATTTAAATGAGAGGTCAATTTTTATTTCGACCTCTTCTTACTATTAAGATTATTGTCCTGTGAATTTGCTGATGATTTCCTGCCACTTATCTGGCGATAAAATAGCCCATGGATTTTTTCCACCGTAGCCAACAACTAAGCCAAGTGCAAACAAAATCAAACCAAGCAACAAGAATGCTAGAACAATTCCAACTTGTTTTCCAACGTATTTCAAATCATTATTCATCGTCTTCTTCCTTCACTCGCTTAATAGAAGCACCTAAGTTAGACAACTTTTTATGGAACTGATAATATCCTCTGTCCAAATGAGCTAGCTGTCCTACTTTTGTTTCACCTTCTGCAACCAAGCCTGTTAAAATCAGCGCGGCACTCGCACGCAAGTCTGTTGACATCACCTCTGCCCCTTGCAAGGCTTGACCACCGACGATACGAGCTGTGTCCCACATAATTTCTGAGTGCAAGCCCATCCGACGCATTTCTTTCAGATGTTGGAAACGATTCTCAAAAACAGTCTCAATCATAGTAGACTCACCCTTGGCAACCGTCATCAAGGCTGTAAATTGCGCCTGCATATCTGTTGGGAAACCTGGATGAGGAAGAGTTTTTACATTGACAGCTTTTAGTTTAGACAAATCGGAACGAATCCGAATCCCTTTATCCTCTTCGGTAACAGACACACCCATTTCCATCAATTTCGCGATGAGCGGACGATTATGCTCCCAGATAGCATCTTGCACAAGGACATTACCGCCAGTCATAGCAGCGGCTACCATAAAAGTCCCGGCTTCAATGCGGTCTTGTACTACACTGTGACTTGTCCCCATCAGCTCCTCAACTCCAGTAATGGTTAATGTTTCTGTACCAGCACCACGAACTTTCGCCCCCATTTTGTTCAATAAAACAGCTAAATCAACAATCTCCGGTTCGCGCGCTGCATTTTCAATCACTGTTACACCATCCGCTAAAGTTGCTGTCATCATGATATTTTGCGTCGCACCCACACTTGGAAAATCCATGTAAATATGAGCTCCATGCAATCGGTTAGCTTTGGCCTCAATAAATCCAGCCGTCTGCTTAATTTCAGCTCCCATTGCCTCCAATCCTTTCAAATGAAGGTCAATAGGACGACTTCCAATCGTACAGCCACCAGGCATAGAAACTTTGGCATAACCATTTCTTGCCAAAATCGGACCTAATACCACGATAGAAGCACGCATTTTACTCACATATTTATAAGGAGCTTCTTCGCTTAACGGCTGTGTAGCATCCACCGTAATCCTGTTCTCTTCTTGTTCAAAAGTCACTTTTGTATTCAATCCACGAACCACATTGTTCATCGTAAATACATCAGATAGAACCGGAACATTGGTTAGAGTTGTTTTCCCTGTCGTCGCTAGAACAGTTGCTGCAAGCAAAGGCAAAACAGCATTTTTGGCACCTTCAGGTTTAACCGAACCGACTAATGGATTCGAACTGCCTTGTATAATAATTTTATCCATATTTCTCCAAAACACCTATTGTATTTCTTTTCTTATCCTATAAATTACTATTAAACACATCTCGTCCCAATGTATAGAGACTGAGGAAGAAAGAACTGAGCAAAAATCCTAACGCAATACTAAGCAATAAAATTAGAAATCGAATCTTAAGAGCATTGTCAGCATTCACCTTTAATAGTCTTTCCCAATTCACAACAGTAGAAAGCAAGTGAAATGAAAGAAAAATAAAAATCATGTGGCTACTAAGCGTAAAAATTAACTGAATCATATCCCCATTATACCAAAAAAATAGATGAGAGCAAACTATCAGACACAAATCAGGTACTGATAGCAAAAAGCCATTATAAAAAGGCCAATTGGCCTTTTCGTATTATAATCTTGTTCCAACGTTAATTCGATTAATGGCACGTTGAAGGGCAATTCTGGCACGACGTTCTTGGTCAATTAAATGCTTTTCATGTGCTTCTTCAATGGCACGCTCGGCACGCAATTTTGCTCTTTCAGCACGACTGATGTCAATATCACGAGCGCGTTCAGCAGAGTCTGCAACGATGGTAATCAAATTATCAGCAACTTCGACAATTCCACCATTCACCGCAATCCAATTGACATGATCTTCTTCATCAATCCGCTTCACTTTGACCTCATCGACAGCCAAAACAGCAATCATGTTTTCATGATGCGGCAAAATCCCCATTTCTCCATCAAGAGTTTTAACGGAAACAAACGTTGCATGATGATCAAAAACAAGACCATCAGGTGTAACGATTTGTACTGTCATTTGAGCCATAAGTCACCTCTTAGAATCCCATTTTTTCAGCTTTAGCAACCACATCTTCAATAGAACCAACGCCGCGAAAGGCATCTTCAGGAAGATGATCATATTTACCTTCAAGGATTTCCTTAAAGCCACGAACTGTATCAGCAACTGGTACATAAGAACCTGGTTGCCCAGTAAATTGTTCAGCAACATTAAAGTTTTGTGACAAGAAGAATTGAATCCGACGCGCACGCGCAACCAAAGTCTTTTCTTCGTCTGACAATTCATCCATACCAAGGATTGCAATAATATCTTGCAATTCATGGTAACGTTGAAGGACGCGTTTCACTTCTGCTGCTACAGCATAGTGCTCTTCTCCAACAATTTCAGGAGCAAGGGCACGGGAGCTAGAAGCAAGTGGGTCAACTGCTGGGTAAATCCCTAATTGCACCAATTTCCGCTCCAAGTTAGTTGTAGAATCCAAGTGAGCAAACGCTGTAGCTGGCGCAGGGTCAGTGTAGTCGTCGGCTGGCACATAGATAGCTTGGATAGAGGTTACAGAACCTTTCTTGGTTGACGTAATCCGTTCTTGCAATTGTCCCATTTCTGTCGCAAGTGTTGGTTGGTAACCAACGGCTGAAGGCATGCGTCCAAGAAGGGCAGATACTTCAGAACCTGCTTGCGTGAAACGGAAGATATTGTCAATGAATAACAACACATCTTGACCTTCGACATCACGAAAATATTCGGCAATGGTCAAACCAGTCAAAGCCACACGCATACGTGCTCCAGGTGGTTCATTCATTTGACCGAAAACCATGGCTGTTTTTTCAATAACGCCAGATTCTTTCATTTCCCAGTAAAGGTCGTTCCCTTCACGTGTTCGTTCTCCAACACCAGTAAAGACAGAAATTCCACCGTGTTCTTGGGCAATGTTGTGAATCAATTCTTGAATCAAGACTGTCTTTCCAACTCCGGCACCACCGAAAAGCCCGACTTTCCCACCTTTTAGATAAGGTGCAAGGAGGTCAATAACCTTGATTCCTGTTTCTAAGATTTCTGATGAAGTAGACAACTCATCAAAAGTTGGAGCTTTTTTGTGGATTGGTTGACGTTCTGCATCTTCACCAAAAGGAGCTTCCAAGTCAATGGTATCTCCTAAAACGTTAAAGACGCGACCGAGTGTTTCTTTCCCAACGGGGACAGAAATTGGACGACCAGTATCTAGGACTTCTATGCCACGAGTCAACCCGTCAGTTGATTCCATAGCAATAGTCCGAACCACTCCGTCACCAAGCTCAAGAGCTACTTCAAGGACGATTTTCGATTTTTTTTCGTCATTTTTATAGACTACAAGTGCATTATTTATCTCAGGTAATTTATCACCAGCTGCAAACGCAACGTCAACGACTGGTCCGATAACCTGAGCAATTTTGCCTGAGCTCATTCTTTTCTCCTCTTTATATTTATTTTCTGTGACACTATTCTAGTGCACTTGCACCCGCCACAATTTCAGTAATTTCTTGCGTGATAGCTGCTTGTCTAGCACGATTATACTGAATGGTCAAATCATTGATAACTTTTTTCGCGTTATCTGTTGCTGTCTGCATTGCGGTCATTCCAGCTGCATTTTCTGTTGTTTTCGCATCAATAATTGCCCCGTAGATCATACTTTCAGCAAACTGAGGCAATAATTGATCCAAAATGACATCTCGGCTAGATTCCAATTCCAAATTCAAAACGTAGTCTTCATCTGCTTCATTTGGATCCAAATCCACGATTGGAAGCATTTGTTCAACACGCATTTGGCTGGTCAAACTATTGACGTGGTGATTATAACAAACATATAATTCATCAAACAATTCGTTTTGGTACATTTCAACCGTTTTGTTAATGATTTTACGAACCTCATCAAAGCTCGGTTGATCTGCTAAACCACGTAGTTCATAAATAGGCTGAAGCCCGCGTGCCCGAAAGAAGTCCGAGCCCATACCACCAATTGAAATGATGACGAAATCATCTTTATCATGGTATTCTGCAAAAAGTTCCATCATGGATTTGAGAATGGTCGCATTGTAACCGCCAACTAAGCCGCGATCCGATGTAATAACGATATAGGCTGTTTTTTTCACCGGACGACTAATCAACATAGGGTGGTATTTGGAATTTTGCCCTTCATGCCCATGAAGCAAATCTGTCAATAACTTTCTGACTTTAGAAGCATAGATTTGGAAATTCTTGGCCGCTTCTTCTGACTTTCCTAGCTTAGCAACAGATACCATTTGCATGGCATTTGTGATTTGACTGGTGTTTTTTGTGGATGCAATTTTATTTTTTATATCATTTAATGAAACTGCCATCTGACACCTCTATTCTTACTTGAAGCTAGACTGATTGATAAATTCAGTAATTGCAGCATCTAAGACTGCTTCCTCTGGAAGGTCTTTTGTTGTACGAATGATTTCATAGAGGTCTTCATGATGAGCATCAAAGTAATCAAACAATTCTGCTTGAAAATGAAGAATATCATCAACCGGTACACTATCCAAGAAACCATGTGTCAAGGCGTACAAAATAACGACTTGTTTTTCCACTGGTAATGGTTCATGAACAGGTTGTTTCAAGACTTCTACCGTCCGACGACCACGATTCAATTTCGCTTGCGTTGCCGCATCCAAATCACTACCAAACTTGGTAAATGCTTCCAATTCACGATAAGAAGCAAGGTCAATACGCAAGGTTCCAGCAACCTTCTTCATCGCTTTTATCTGTGCAGAACCACCTACACGTGATACAGATGAACCGGCATCAATAGCAGGTCGAACACCTGCGTTAAAGAGACTGTCGCTTAAGAAGATTTGACCGTCCGTAATTGAAATTACATTGGTTGCGATATAAGCGGAGATGTCTCCTGCTTGCGTTTCGATAAACGGCAGTGCTGTAATAGAACCACCACCTAATTCATCCGAAACTTTTGCAGAACGTTCCAAAAGACGACTATGAAGATAGAATACATCTCCTGGGAAAGCTTCACGACCTGGTGGACGACGAAGTAAAAGCGACAGTTCACGATAGGCAACCGCTTGTTTAGATAAATCATCATAAACAATCAAAACGTGTTTACCATTATACATAAATTCTTCTGCCATTGCTACACCTGCATAAGGTGCCAAAAACAGCAATGGTGAGGGTTGCGAAGCTGAGGCTGTGACAACGATTGTGTAATCCAACGCTCCATACTGACGAAGCGTTTCTACTTGCGTACGAACCGTTGATTCTTTCTGACCAATAGCAACATAGATACAGATCATATCTTGTCCCTTTTGGTTCAAAATCGCATCAATCGAAATACTTGTTTTACCCGTTTGACGGTCTCCGATAATCAATTCCCGTTGTCCACGACCGATTGGCACCAAAGCATCAATCGCTTTCAGACCTGTTTGAAGCGGTTCTGATACAGATTTCCGCTGCATAACCCCTGGAGCAGGTGTTTCAACTGGACGCGTCTTATCTGTCTTGATCTCGCCAAGCCCATCAACCGGACGACCGAGCGGATCCACAACCCGACCAATCAAAGCATCTCCGACAGGCACTTCCATGATTTTACCAGTTCGACGAATGGTATCCCCTTCGCGAATATCTGTGAAATCACCTAAAATGATAATCCCTACATCTGTTGATTCTAAGTTTTGTGCCATACCGTATGAGCCATTTTCAAAAATCAACAGCTCACCACTCATTGCATTGTCAAGACCATGAGCACGGGCGATTCCATCACCAATATATGTGACGACCCCTGTTTCTGTGACGTCAAAATTTGGCTGGAAATTTTCAATTTGTTGCTTAATTAAAGCGCTGATTTCTTGTGCGTTAATCGCCAAAATTCACACCACTTTCTATTTCAAATTTTCTTTTACTGTTTGTAATTGACGTTTAATACTTGCATCAATTGTCTTATTATTAGCTGTGATGATAAAGCCACCAATGAGGCTTGCATCCAGTTCTTCTTTTAAAGAACGAACTTGCAATCCAAATTTTCGCTCAATAATCGGAATGATTTTAGATTTTTGCTCCTCCGATAAACCTTGAACTGATTTGATTGTCACTTCAAATTCATTACTAATCTTTTCAAGCTGGTGAAGACTTTCTACTAAAATGTCATAAAAAAGATCTTCACGATGATTGTGAATAATAACTTCAATAAAATTGTCAATCAAGGATGAATCAGATCCTTGAAAATAGCGAAGGCTTCTTTCTTTTTCTGTATCAACAACACCAATATTTGATAAAAAGGCAGCTAAATTTGTATTGTCAAAAATGTCTTTGATTTGCTGAAGCTTTTCAAAAACATCTTTTTGCTGACCTTTTTCAATCACGAGTTGGACAAAAGGTGTGGTATATTTTTCAATTACCGCATATCTTTTTTTGTCCATTAAGCATCTCCTAGCTTGTCAATATAGCGGTCAATGAGCTCTTTGTGAGCTTCTTGATCCAATTTTTGACCTAAAATTTTGCTAGCAAGTTTTACAGTCAAATCGGCTACATCACCTTTGATACTGTTCATGGCTTCTGCTTTGGTTTGAGCGATTTCTTGATTAGCCTTTTCTTTTAAACGTCCAGCTTCATCAGCTGCATCTGCCAAGATTCCTGCCTTGTTTTTCTCAGCAGTTTCTTTAGCATTTTCAATAATTGTTGTCGCTTCTTGACGACTACCTGCTAATTCTGTTTCTCTCTTTTGAGCTAAATCTTCTGCTTTTTGACGAGCAGATTCTGCGCTATCAATGTCATCTGAAATCTTTTTGGCGCGTTGCTCAAAAGTACTTGTGATATTCTCCCAGGCAAATTTCTTGATTAAAATGATTAACAGAAGAAATGAGCCTGCTACAAGGATAAAATCCCCAATAAGACTACCTAAAGTAATATTCATCTCTTATCTCCCTTCTATTCCTCACTATTAATTTTCTTACCTAGATACATAGATGTCAACATGGTAAATACATATGCTTGAATACATGAAATAAAGACTGAAAAAGCAGTCCAAACAAGATTCAAGACAAAAGCAATTGGATACCAACCAGCAGCTTGTTGTGATAAAGTTAACAACAAACCAGACAGAACTTCACCCGCATAAATATTACCATAGATACGCAGAGCCAGAGAGGCAAAATTAGTGAATTCTTCCAAAATATTCATTGGAGTCATTCCAGCAGGTGTCGCAAATGCCTTGAGATAAGCTTTCACTCCCCGTCGGCGAATCCCTTCAACATGACAAATTAAGGTAATCAAAAATGAAAATCCTAAGTCAAAGGCAAGATTTGCCGTTGGAGATGTCCACAAATTATAATCATTGGTTGTCTGCACTTTTGCCATCAAACCAAGATTGTTAGCTACTGCAACGAAAAGGAATAAGGAAAAGATAAATAGAGAATAATTCTTTATATATTTATCGCCAATATTTCCCTTTGTAAAGCCAATAACAAAATCATAGAGGTATTCTAAGACATTTTGTTTGCCAGAAGGCTTCAGCGTCATTTTCCGACTAGCCCAATAAACAAAGGCAAATACGATAAATACAGTTAGAAGAGACATAGCAAGTAGAGTCAAATCAAAAGTCACAGGACCTAAAGTGATAGTTGGATTTATACTTTCTTCCAACGAACTCCACCCCCTTTTCTAAAGGATAACTTTCTTTTCTTATTTAATGATGAATGACATCGCAAGTGTTACGAAGAAAGTACCTTCGATAAAGGCAATCCCCATGATCATGAGCGTTCTCAACTGACCAATGATTTCTGGTTGACGTGATGCTGATTTAAATAGATTTGCCATTAAAAAACCTTCAGAGAGCGAAACACCCATACAGGCAAGACATAATCCAAAAAATGTTAAATTCATGATGAATTCTCCTTTATGTTTAAAATTTACTTACTTAGTTTAGTCCTAAAAATTCTTTTTGTCAAATGTTTTTGTCTTTTGGAAACGTTTTATACGGATTTCTTTCAATTTCCAAAAAAGTAGGCTATCCTCAACAATTGTGGTTTTAGAATAGTAGTAAAACGAACTTGATCCCACTAGCTAACCTATTGATATATGAAACTGCGATTCCTATTTATTAAATTTTGTTTTGCTAAAAAATCATAGTCTTTCTATCTCTAGATAGGTCAAATAAACAGGAAGTATGAGCAACTTTTCAACAAAGAGGCTGGATAGATCCCAGCCCCTAACTTAATCCTTTTTCAGGTTCCAAATTTCTTTGGCGTATTGTTCAATCGTATCATCTGATGTGAATTTATCAGACGTTGCGATATTAACAAGACTCATGCGCGCCCATTTTTCTTTGTCACGATAGAGTTGATCAATCTTTTCTTGAGCTGCTACGTACGAAGCAAAATCTTCCAAAAGGAAGTATTCGTCATTGTGCGTAATCAAAGCTTCATAAATCTCAGAACCTTCATTTCGGACATTTGGAATAGTTCCATCCGCAAAGCTATCCACCACACGGCGAACCACAGGATTGCTTTCATAAACACCACGTGAATAGTAATCATGACGAGCATAATGGTCATAGACTTCATCTTTGTCCATACCGAAAATTACAATATTGTCATCTCCGACTTCATCTTTGATTTCAATATTGGCTCCGTCAAGGGTTGCCAGAGTAATGGCGCCTGTCATCATGAATTTCATATTAGATGTTCCGGAAGCCTCCTTGGAAGCGAGCGAGATTTGCTCTGACACATCTGCAGCAGGAATGATGAGTTCAGCCAAGCTGACCCGATAATTTTCAAGGAAAACAACCTTTAGCTTGCCTTGTAGACTCTCATCATTATTGACAAGATTAGCCACTTCGTTGATCAATTTGATAACAGATTTGGCAAAATGATAACCTGGCGCTGCTTTCGCACCAAAAATGAAGACACGTGGCACCATATCTTTATCAGGATTGTCTTTTAAATCCCAATATAGTTTAAGAATATGGAGCAAATTGAGCAATTGACGCTTATAAGCATGAAGCCGCTTCACTTGTACATCAAAGATAGCTTCCGTTGATACTTCTACTCCCGTAGATTCTTTGATGAAAGCTGCTAAGCGCGCCTTTGCTTCTTGCTTGACATTATAAAATTCACTCAAAACTTGTGGGCCATCTTTGTAGTCTAAGAGCTTACGAAGTTCATGAATGTTTTTCCGCCAGCCGTTACCAATCAAGCGATCAATCTCATTTGACAATGGTTCATCTGCAATTTGCAACCAGCGACGTTGAATGATACCATTTGTTTTATTATTGAATTTTTCAGGATAAATGGCATAAAAGTCACGCAACGTATCTTCTTTGAGAAGTTCTGTATGAAGTTTTGCCACCCCATTGACCGAATGACCTCCAATAATCGCGAGATGCGCCATGTGAACTTGGTTATCTTTGACAATCCGAGTGTTCTCAATCACTTGCGGGTCAATGCCACGCGCAGCCATTTCAGAGACATAGCGATTATCAATTTCAAGAATGATTTGGTAAACACGAGGGAGAACATTTTTAAAGAGTTCCGCATCCCATTTTTCTAAGGCTTCTGAAAGAATGGTGTGATTGGTATAACTCATCGTCTTTACCGTTGCATTCCAAGCGTCTGCCCATTCAAGACCACAGTCATCAAGTAAAAGCCGCATAAACTCTGCTGGTGCAACCGCTGGGTGGGTATCATTGATATGAACCGATACCTTTTCATGAATTTGCTCTAAAGGCAGCCCTTGCTTCCGATAAGATTTGATAATCGTCTGCAAGCCGGCACTGGTCATGAAATATTCTTGAATCAAGCGCAGTTCTTTTCCTTCATAGCTTGAATCATCTGGATACAAAATAGCTGTGATATCTTGTACTTTGCGGCGTGCTTCAATTGTTGGATATTCTAGCTCATATTCTTCAGGAATTTCGATATCCCAAAGACGAAGATTGTTGACAACGTCATTTCCGAAACCAATTTGTGGTACATCGTAAGGTACTGCACGGAGAGTTTGCGAATTTTCATAAACGGGAAGCATTCGCCCTTCTTTGTTGGCTTGCAGATAGACATTCCCAAAGATTTTAACATCTACAACATCATGATCTTTCCGCGTTTCCCAAACGTTTCCTAGACTACCAAACCAATCATCCGGCAATTCGACTTGATATCCATTTACAATTTTTTGTTTGAAAAGTCCGTAGCGATAGCGGATTCCATTGCCAAATCCCGGATAGCCTGTGGTTGCAAGTGAATCCATAAAAGCTGCTGCAAGACGACCAAGACCGCCATTTCCTAACGCCATATCATGCTCAGCCTGTTTGACAGCCGTAAAATCAACACCTAATTCGTCAAAGCCTTCTTTGACAACATCGAGGATTCCAAGATTTAGTAAATTGGTTTCCAGCATTCGCCCAGGCAGAAATTCAATCGAAAAGTAATAAGCAATTTTTTGATTGTCTTCTACTAGTTTGTTTCGTCGTTCCAACCACATAGGAGTGATGTATTTGCGAATCGTACGTGCTAAGGTTTGAAACAGCTCTGTCGGAGTGGCATCTTCTACCTTAATTAACTGTTCTTCATGTAAAATATCTTTAAAATCTTGAAGAAACTGTTCTTTTGTTAGTTCCATTTCTGAATAGCAAACTCCCTTCTATGAATAAAGAGATTGGTACAAATGGCTATAGGCCTGACTAGCGGTGTCCCATGAGAAATCACGCTCCATAGCTTGCTTTTGAAGCGACTGCCATGCTTCTTTATCGTTATGATAGAGACTGACAGCCATATCAAACGTCCATTTCAGCCAGTAGCCTGAGAAATTATTAAAGCTAAATCCAGTTCCTGTTTCTTCGTAGGCATTATACGGTTGAACGGTGTCACGCAAGCCACCAACTTCATGTACGAGAGGTAAGGTTCCATAACGCATGGCCATCATTTGGGACAATCCACATGGCTCAAAGCGACTTGGCATTAAGAACATATCACAAGCTGCATAAATTTCTTGCGCTAATTTCACATCAAACGTAATATTGGCAGATAATTTTTCTGGATAAGCTTGACCAAACCAAGCAAAGGATTGCTCAAAAGACGGGTCTCCTGTACCTAAAAGAACGATTTGTACATCATCTTGCAATAAATTGTGCAACTGATCCACAACCAAATCAAAGCCTTTTTGCCGAGTCAAACGTGATACAATACCTACTAGAGGTACATCATCACGCACAAGCAGACCAACTTTTTCTTGCAACGCACGCTTATTTGCCAACTTGCCAGATAAATCGTCTTTATTAAAATGATGATCCAATAACGCATCTGTTTCTGGATTATAAATATCTGTATCAATTCCATTGACAATACCTGATACTTTACCAGATTCCATTCGTAAAATTTGATCCAAACCACATCCAAATTCTGGGGTCATGATTTCATGCGCATAGCTTGGTGATACGGTTGTCACCCGATCTGCATACAAAATCCCTGCTTTCATCCAATTCAAGCAGTTATTCCAACGCAAGGTACCGTCTGCATAACGCTCATAGCCTACTCCAAACAAATCCCAGAGCATGCCATCAGAAAATTGCCCTTGAAATTCTAAATTGTGAATGGTTAACACAGTCCGAATACCATGATAAGCCTGAATCCAATGGTATTTTTCTTTCACTAAAAATGGAATCATCGCTGTATGATAATCATGCACATGCAATACATCTGGAATGAAATCTACTCTTTCCATCAACTCAACAGCAGCCATTTGGAAATAAGCAAAACGCTCACCATCATCAAAATCACCATAAACATGACCACGAAAGAAATAGTATTGATTGTCTATAAAATAGAAGGTTACACCATTTAAAACTGTACGTTTCACACCGACATATTGACCGCGCCAACCGACCTTCACTTCAAAATGGAACAAGTCTTCCATTTGGTCGCCAAACTTTTTATCCACCATATCATAGTATGGAAGAATGACACCCACTTCATGACCAGCTTTCACAAGAGATTTAGGGAGAGCGCCAATGACGTCTCCCAATCCTCCTGTTTTAGAAAAAGGTGCACCTTCTGCTGCTACAAATAAAATTTTCATTGAATTCTATCCTCTGTCACTTTTTCGCCTTTTTTAAGAACAACTGGGTTATCAACTGTTCCTCGAACGGTCACATTCTCAGCAATCTCAACACCCTTATCTAAGATTGCATAGTCTACAACAGCATGTTCGCCAATAAGGACACGTGGGAAAAGAATACTGTTTTTTACACGACTTCCTTTTTTAATACGAGTATTACGAGAAATGACAGAACCACTCACTTCTCCTTCAATAATACTGCCAGAAGCAAATTGAGCATTTGAAACCTTAGAACCGACTGCATAATAAGTTGGCTCTTCGTTTTTTACTTTCGTATAAATCTTTTGATTTGGAGAGAAAAGGGAATAGAATTTTTGTGAATCAAGCATATCCATATTGGCATTGAAGTACGAAGTGACAGAATGAATATTTGCTAAATAACCCGTATATTCATAAGCAAACGCTTTTTCCTGAGCAGCTAAATCACGTAAAACATAACGTAATTTTTGAGGAAATTCTTTTTGTGCTTCTATTTCTAACTTTTCAATCAGCCAAGGTGTATCCACAACAAAGATATCTGTTGACATGTTGTACAAATCCTGATCTTTTTTATCATCAAAAAGATAGTGATTTTTCACATGATCTGTTTCATCAATTTCCAAAACAGCATTGACTTCGGAAATTTCTTCTTTTGGTAATTTTTTATAGACAACTGTGATCGGTTGATCAGTTGTACCATGTAAGTGGAAGACTTGGTTCAAGTCGATGTTCACCAAAACATCACAGTTCAATGCTACCGTTTGATCGCTGCCCGAACGTTTTAAGTAGGTCAATAATTGCTCGTAGTATTCTTTACCAACAGTAGAACTTTCTACGCGCGTATTATAAATACCAAGATAGTAGTGACTCAAAAGAGCAGACAGCCCCCATTCACGTCCAGAACGGATATGGTCAAAGACAGAACTAATATTATCTTGTTGGAAAATGCCAAAGACGCTCCGAATCCCTGCATTGGCCAGGCTAGACAATGGAAAGTCAATTAAACGATATTTCCCACCAAACGGCAAACTGGCAACTGGACGATGATTTGTCAAAGTAGACATATCATGAAATCCAACTGTATTTCCTAAAATTGCTGAATATTTATCAATCTTCATCTGATGGTACCCCCACTTTCTCATTGTATCCGATAACTTGTACTTCGTCTGTCCCATCAATTTCTACACCATCAGAAATGATAGCTCCTTCACCGATAATAGCACGTTTGATTTTTGCACCTTGACCAATGATAGCACCACTCATAATCACAGAATCTTCTACAACTGCATCTTTACGCACTTGAGCTTCCGTAGAAAGAATCGAATGTTTAACTGTTCCGTCTACAAAACAGCCGTCCACAACCAAAGAATCTTCTACATGAGCATTTTCTCCAAGGAAGTTTGGTGGGGAAATCAAGTTACGTGAATAAATTTTCCATTGACGATCTCGGCTATCTAAAGCATTGTTTGGTTCAATATATTCCATATTGGCTTCCCAAAGTGATTCAATCGTTCCAACATCTTTCCAATATCCCTTAAATTCATAAGCATAGACACTTTCGCCGGATTCAAGATAATTTGGAATAACATTCTTACCGAAGTCAGACATATCTACATTGCTCTTTTCAGCAGTGACCAGCATATTACGCAGGCGTTTCCAGTCAAAGATATAAATCCCCATAGAAGCCTTAGTAGACTTAGGTTCAGCTGGTTTTTCTTCAAACTCGACAATGCGGTTATTGGCATCTGTATTCATAATACCAAAACGACTAGCTTCTTTTAAAGGAACATCCAGAACAGCTACCGTCAGACTGGCATTGTTGTCCTTGTGAGATTGAAGCATATCATCGTAGTCCATTTTGTAAATGTGGTCACCAGACAAAATCAAGACATACTCAGGATTGATAGTATCAATATAATCAATGTTTTGATAAATCGCATGACTAGTTCCTTCAAACCAACGATTGCCCTCACTTGCTGAATACGGCTGGAGAATGGATACTCCTGTGTTAATACCATCCAGTCCCCAACTAGAACCATTTCCAATATGACTATTCAAAGCTAATGGTTGGTATTGAGTAATGACACCAACATTATGAATTCCTGAATTGGCACAATTGGACAAAGCAAAGTCAATGATACGGTAGCGTCCACCAAATTGTACTGCTGGTTTGGCAATACTTTGAGTGAGTTTTCCAAGGCGTGTTCCTTGCCCACCGGCAAGAATCAAAGCTAGCATTTCATTCTTCATCTGTTACTCCTTTTTGGACTTCTTACTTCCATTTGCTGATTTCACACGACGTTTAATTTTCCAAATACTTGCCCCTAATGCTGGCAAAGTAAAGGTCAACATCTGAGGATAATCCTTCCACAAGCCTTCTTGAGACTGAACTGTTTGATTGTACTCTTTCCATACACCTCCCCATTCTTCTAATTCCGTATTCCAAATTTCTTCATATATGGCTGCTACCGGAACACCAATGGTAAAGTCTTTGCGTTCTACCGGAGCCATATTAAAGACGCAAACTAACATATCTCCCTTGTCATTTTTCCGAATAAAGGAAAGTACACTTTGATCTGTATTATCCGCATCAATAATCTCTAAACCGTCCCAACTCAAGTCATTTTCCCACAAAACGCGATTTTCTTTATAAAGCTGATTGAGCTGAGAAGTGAAATGCTGCATCTTGGCATTCATATTATCAGCCAAATCACGCCATTCTAAAGATTCTTCGCATTTCCATTCTAAGAATTGTCCCCATTCGCTGCCCATAAATAGTAATTTCTTCCCTGGGTGACATATTTGATAAGTATAAAGATTTCGCAGACCAGCAAATTGATTATAGCGATCTCCCCACATCTTATGCATGAGACTCTTCTTACCATGTACCACTTCGTCATGAGAGAATGGCAGTAAGAAGTTTTCAGAGAAAGCATACATAAAACTAAAGGTTACTAGATTAAAATCATACTTGCGGTAAATTGGGTCTTCTTCGTAGAAGCGCAGAATGTCATTCATCCAGCCCATGTTCCACTTGTAGTCAAATCCAAGACCACCCATTTCTGCCATACCTGTAATCTTTGTATCACTCGTGCTTTCCTCTGCAATCATCATGACATCTGGATGAGCCAGTTTGATAACCGTGTTCAAGCGTTGAAGGAAGTAATAGCCTTCGTAGTTGCGATTGCCCCCGTCAATATTTGGTTTCCATGGACCACTATCATAATCTAGGTAGAGCATGTTGCTAACAGCATCCACACGGATTCCGTCTAAGTGATAAAAGTCAATCCAAAACTTGATACTAGAAATCAAGAAAGACTGCACTTCATTCTTTCCTAAGTCAAAGTTAAGAGCGCCCCAGCCGTAATTATGGGCACGGTCATGATCCTGATATTCAAACGTAGGTGTACCGTCATAATAAGCCAAGGCATCATCATTGATAGTAAAATGACCCGGCACCCAGTCAACGATAACTCCGATATTATTGACATGACATTCTTCAACAAAATCACGAAACTCTTCAGGCGTTCCATACGTGTGCTCAAGTGCAAAATATCCCATTAGCTGATAACCCCAGCTCAATCCAAGTGGATGCGCCATTAGTGGCATGAATTCCACATGAGTATAATTCATTTTAACCAAATAAGGAATCAGTTCATCTTTTAATTGAGCAAATGAATACGGGCTGCCATCCTCATTTTTCTTCCAGGAACCTGCATGAGCTTCGTAAATATTCACTGGACGTGAGAAAAACCCCCAACGTTTTCTGCGAGCTAACCATAGACCATCTTTCCATTTCTTTTCTGGAATCGTCCGAATTACTGCACCTGTACCAGGACGTTTTTCAAAATAAACTGCCAGCGGATCAATTTTCAAAATTTCTTGCCCGCTACTTCGTTTGATGTTGTATTTGTAAATGTCTCCTTCCTTAGGTAAATCCGTAAACACTTCCCATACGCCACCTTCATTACGTGCCATAGGGATTTGATTTTCATACCAGTCGGTAAAGTCTCCAATCAGATGCACACTCTGAGCATTCGGTGCCCATACACGAAATGTATAGCCACTTTGCCCATCTACTTCATCTTGATGAGCCCCCAAATAGTGCTGCAAATGGAAATTTTCACCTGTGGTAAAAGTTCTCAACGCTTCTTGTCTATCCATTTTTTCACCTCGTTTTGTAAGCGTTTTCTATGATGCTATTTTACTATTTTTCCTATTGCTTTTCAAGTAAATTTCCATTATTATTACAAAAAAATCTCAAAACCGAACATTTCTTCAAATAATGCCCACTATTAGCAAAAATAACTAGATTTTGTTGAAATTTTGAACTTTTCATTCCATTCCTACTAAATAGTCGATAAAAGAGTAAACTTTTTTAAATGAAAATTTTCATAAAGGTCTAGACAGCTTTACAAAAAAGGCCACACAAAGCCGCCTTTTAATTTAGTTTATAAGATTGAATTGCAACAACAGGATATAATTTCAAATATCATTCCTCCATCGTCTGGTTACATACTAGTTTACCGTATTTTTCTGAAATTTTCAATAACTTTTTCTAAAAAATCAGCTGATTTGTGAACTTTTTTATTTTTTACAACTCAAATATTCGGAAATAGAGGATTCTATTTTTGTAAAAAAGAATTGGGAGCATTCATCAGCCCAATTCTCTAAAAATCCTATCTAGTCTACTTTTACTACTTGAAGTTGAACTCCGCCCAACAACACTAGATATTTTTCTATTTTTTCAATACCATACGAACGACGAAGAGCTTCAGCGTAAAGTGCTAATTGTGCCTGGTAGCGCTCCACTAATTCACTTGGATTTGTATATTGATCTGTCTTATAATCAAAGAGAACGATACGATCAGCCAGTAGGAGATAACCGTCCAAAATTCCACGGACCACAAAATCCTGTCCGCTCGCTTGATCTTGCTTTAACATAGCAAATGGAGCTTCACGATAAACTTTATCTGCCTGCTTTAAGAGTAGTTGACCAAGCTCTGTCTCAAAGAAACTAGCTATCTTTTGCAAATCAATCTTCTTTTTGACAGTTTCTTCTGCCTGAACCTGAGCCAATATTTTCTTTAAAATAGCTATTGTAGGCAGTTGATTTAAAGGAATACGCTGCATCAGTTCATGGACAGCACTACCGATTTGCGCTCCTGTAACAGGGGCTTTTTTAGCAAAGTCAGGTAGTTCAAAAGAAGTTTTTCCAATAAAATCTGGAGTTTTTTTCTCCATAATCTCAACACCGTCTGTATCCATGACCGGTTCATAAAATTTCTTGATTTGGCTCGGTGTCCGAACACTTGGCAAATGGATGGCTGCTCGATACTGAGTATTTAGCCTGTCCACATTTTCCAAAATATCCAAAGCCCTGCGAATATCCTCAGACTGGCGATTGTGCGCTAAGTTCTCCTCGACAATCCGTTCCTTCAGCTTTAACTGACCTATTTTCTCACTTGTTAAGTCACTATCCGTCACAAATTGTGTTGAAAAAGCTAAATCGTCTTTCTCAAAGACTGTCTGTAAAGCCCAAATCCAGTCTTGAAAACTTGTCATAGTTTGCCTAATGGAGGCTGCTAAACGACCATTTTCAGGAGCAGGGAAGGTCTTTTTCTCCAAGCTTTCTTGACGACCTTTGCCAACCAGATACAGCTTTCTTTCTGCCCGCGTCATAGCAACATAGAGCAGACGCATCTGCTCAGAAATACTTGCCAAATGAATCTCACGCTCATTTTGCTCATAAGGAAGAGTATCGATAGACAAACGAACATGATTAGGCGCCAGCTCATCAGCAACGTCTACCACTACGTCCGCAACATACTTGATGCCGACGCCATTTTGACGACTGATAATCAAAGCAGAACTACTATCCTTACGATTGAAGACTTTATCCATATTAAGCAAAAAGACATATTTAAATTCCAAACCTTTGCTCTTATGAACTGTCATCAAGCGGACTGCATGCTTCGGAGCCGCAACGACGACACTCGCCAAATCATTTTGAGTTTCTAAGATCTTATCAATCATCCCAATAAAACGCGACAAGCCCTTAAAACTCATCTTTTCGTAGTCATTTGCTCGCAAAGTAAGAGCGTAGAGATTCGCTTGACGCCCTGCTCCATTTGGTAGGGCTCCTACATAGTCATAATAAAAGCGGTCTTGATAAATTTTCCAAAGCAAATCATAGAGCGAATTTATTTTTGCAAACTCTCGCCAATCCAGCAGTATTTCTTGAAACTGCTGGATTTTCTTTAAAAGAGGAGGTGTGATGAGTTCGGGATGTTGACCGTTCCCACTCAGAGAATTTTTCAATTTCTCATAGAGATTTTCCTGATGAGTAACATAAGTAGCTTCTGTCACCTTTTTTTGCAAGGCCAAACGAGCCAATTCATCCTCAGTAAAGGTGAACATTGGTGACTTTAAGAGCGCCACTAAAGCATAATCATTGAACGGATTGTTAATCGTACGCAGGGTATCCAACATCACCATAACTTCTACAGATTGCAAATAATTATCCTCGCCACCGTCTGAAACGACTGGGATACCGTATTTGGCAAACTCAGATAAAATCACATCGTTGCGCGTCCGCGAAGCCGTTAGCAATGTCATATCTTCAAATGGGACATTTTCCTCATTGTGCAGACGGATAATTTCCTTAATGACCAGCGCTACTTCTCCTGCAGAAACAGAAGAAACATCCTTGTCATTCTCCTCATTATCCGTCTCAAGCGTTCCGTCATAAATGAGAAATTCCGTCTGATATTGTGGATTTGGTGCTTTTTTAGCAGGATTTCCAGCTACCAGATAATGCGTTTCATTATAATCAATTTCTCCCACTTCCTCATCCATGAGACGTTTGAAAACATCATTCGTGGCTTCCAAGACTTCCACATGACTGCGGAAATTTTCCTTCAAAACAATCAATTTCCCTTGCTGGCTATCGTCTTGATAGGTTTTAAATTTCTCATTAAAAATCTGCGGATCAGCCTGACGAAAACGATAAATAGACTGCTTAATATCCCCCACCATAAAGCGATTACCCCCATTTGATAACAGTTCTAGCATCCGCTCTTGCGTGTGGTTGGTATCTTGATACTCATCCACCATGACTTCATGGTATTTTGTCCGATAAAAGTGGCGCACATCAGGAAATTCTTCTAAAATCTGAATGGCAAAATGACTGATATCTGCAAATTCAAACGCATTTTCTTCTTTTTTCCGTTGTAGATAGCTTGTCACAAACGATTTCATAAATTGCTGCAAGACAAGCAAGATTTCCTTGGCTTCCTCATGATAGGTCACTTGAAATTCAAAGCGATAAAATTGATCTGCCAAATCTCGTAAAACTTGAATTTTTTCTTTGCGTTTTTCGTTATAGGCGTTAATAATTTCTTTTAATTCTTCTTTTCGTCCGCTGTTCGTCAAGGCTTTTCCATTGCTGGCACGCGATATTTCTACAATGTTATTGAGCGTTGTGAGATAGGCTTCCTCAGAGGAATGCCCTTGTAAACTTGCCAGACAATCAAGCACACGCTGCACATTTTCAAGGTATTTTGCTTTGGGAAATTCCTTGGCTTCATTCGCCAAATGATACTTGAAAAATTCTTCTAGGTCAAAAAGGGCTTCTTTTGTTTGTGCTAAAAGTTGCGCTTTTTCTTCTTGGAAATCCGCATGAGCGTAAGCTTTCAAGAAATCTTGTTCTAAGTATTCGATTGGGCTACTGGTGGATTGCAAAAAAGCATAAATCTTATAAATCTGCTCTCGAAAACCAAGCAAATCTTTTCTTTGACCGGTAAAGTTTTTGACTAATTTTTTAAATAAAATAGCCTGATCAGATTGATAGAATTCTTCAAAAACTTGCTCAAAAACTTCGTTTTGTAGCAATAACTGCTCACTCGCATTTTGCAAAATGCGAAAATTTGGCGCCAATTCTAGGAGATAACCATATTTATTGAGGACCTTTTGGGTAAAAGAGTCCATTGTTCCAATGTCGGCATTCGGAATATCGGCTAATTGCTGCGCCAAGTGCTGTTTGAGCTCCTCATCATCTGTTGCCTTCAAGACCTTGGATAACTCTTTCTCCAAGCGCTCTTTTAATTCACTGGCTGCTTTAACGGTAAAAGTCGAAATGAAGAGCTGGTCAATGCGAACTCCCCGCAGAATTTGGTCAATAATCCGCTGCACCATAACAAAGGTTTTTCCTGAGCCTGCAGAAGCAGATACAAGGATATTTTGACCGGAGGAGTAAATGGCTTCGATTTGCTCTGGTGTACGTTTTTGAGCTTTGTCAGACTGTGCTTCTTGATCCTGCAAAGCATAGATTTCTTCCTGACTCAAAAATGGAATCTGTCTCATTTTTCTAACTCCTCCTTCATCTTTTCTATCCATGCTTGACGCTTCTTTTCACCTGTCGGGTGGCTATCTAACTTAACCAAATGGCGGGTGCTAGAGAGGTGAAAGTTAGCTTCAAATCCCGTAATGGACTTGTACTGCTCCACAAAAGGTGCAATACTTCTGCCATTTTCCGTATAAGGATTGATGTAAAAATGCCCTGCCAAGATCTGCTCAGCAGCACGGCGATACAAGAGTGCATTATAAGCCAACAATGTCTCCAACTCCTCTTGACTCAACAGATTCACTTTCTTTTTATCGTACAAAGCATTCAGCTGACGAGCCTGCTCAGACAAGAACAGACCTTTATATTCTAGGTTCTTCATTGCTTCTTTGACAGCGTCGCCTTGCGATTTCGTCTTGGCTAAAGGCACAAGTGGATTGGTCATCTGCAAATACATGGCGCCAAAAGCATGCTCTTCTTCATTCATCCACGACTCTTGTTTCAAAGCTGCTAGATAGGTAGGTAATTGAGAATTTAAGCCATTGAAAAATTTCTGAAAATCAAAATTCGTATCGCTTGATTTATAGTCAACAACGCCTAGACTGCCATCTATCCTCAAACGGTCAATCCGGTCAACTTTCCCTCGAATTTGAAGGTTGCGTCCGTCTGACAAGATTAGAACATTTGTTTCTTCTTGACCGAAAACAGCTTCTTCTTGAATGGTTTCTACTAAATCATTTCTTTCTAGAACACGCCCTGTCGCACGCGCTGTGTCCAGCAAGACTTCGTGAGCAAACAAGGCTTCTGCATTTTCCGTATAAAGAGTTTTAAATTCTGCCTCCTGACTGGTTTCTTGAATGGCTTTTTCTAGGCGATTATCAAATGGCTCACTAGACTGCTCTTGCATGACTTTTTCAAACACACGATGCAGAAAATTTCCATGGCTGCGCGCATCTGGGTGAATCGTCATTTCTTCCTGCAAAGCCAAGACATACTTCAAAAAATAAGCATATTGATTGCGGTAGAATTCTGTCAAAGCTGAAGTCGACAGTAGAAATGCCTGATGAGGCGGATAAAGAGCTTGCAATGTCTGCGTTGACAAGGTTTCTGTTTCAAGGCTTGACGTTACATTAGGAATCGAAATACCTTCGCTTTCCAATTTTTTGCGCAGAACCCGCACAGCTACTGACCAAAAAGTCTGCTCTTTCTCCGTCAAAGAACGCTCCCGATCAATATCCCCTTGATTCAACTCAATAACCCTTGCCAGCAGAGCTCGATAAGTTCCAATATCATCACTCGTTGCCTGCGAACGCTTCACTTCAATCGGCAGCCCAATTGGTTGTTCATGCAATTCTAACAAATATGGAGAAATGTTGTTCTCTATTTCATTGACAATCTGAGGGGTGGAGAGGACAAGCCTCTCTGTTGCAGCATTCAAAAGCGACAAGGCAACAAAACGATTTTTCTGGAGATTTTCCTGAGCAGCAATCAGCAATTCCGAATGCGCATCAGTCGCTTCATTTAATCGTAGTCGGTCTTCGTCTGACAAAAGGCTCTTATTTTGGGAATTTTTTGGAAAATAGTCTTGGGTCAAACCAACAGCATAGACAAAAGGACTTGACAAGGGCTCAATCAAATCATAAGATTGAACGGTCACAACGTCCACCGTTGCTGGAATAGTTCGATAGTTGGATAACAGCATTCCTGACTGCACTAGAGTCAGAAAATCATCTAGCTTGACCTTGCTGGCTGAAAAGACACTGGCAAATTGTTCCAAAACATGACAAAAAGCTTTCCAAACTTCTTCTTGCCGTTCTTGATCTTGCGGATTCGTAGAATCTACCAAACCAGCAAAATTCTGAGAAAAAGCAATTGTTGTTAAAAATTGATGAAATTTTTGAAGCAAACCTGTCGCTGTTTGACTGCGAGATTTTAAAAACTCCAAAAGCGGAGTGACTATTTTTTTTCTTAATTGATTGATGTGAATCAGGTCAAATTTTTGATGCTGATTATGAGTAAAATCTTTAGAAAATTTACTAATCCCTTTTACATCTGCAAAGCGAATATATTGCTCAAATAAGTCTAGTTCTTCTTGCTTTAAATGACCATAAAGACCTGTTTTTACAAGATTGAGCAAATCTTCTGTCCGAAAATTATAGCGTTTTAAACGCACTAACGCTTCAATAAACTGCACCAAAGGGTGATGTGCCATGGACTCGCTTCGCCCCAAATAAAAAGGAATCTGATACTGATCAAAAATCGTCTTTAACTGCAAACGATATGCTTCCACATCTCCCAAAAGTAAGCGAATATCTTTGTAGCGAGCACCATCATGAACTCGCTGGCGAATGCTTTTCGCCACATATTCCAGTTCTTCTTTTTGATTGACAGTCGACCAAATCTGTACATGCGAGCGGTCTTGCTCCGTCAATTCCAACTCAACATCTGAGAAATCATAACGGCTTTCTAGCAGTTTTGAAATGTTCCCAAAAGCATCATCTGGCTGCGTTGCAGGTCTATATTCAGGTTTCACTTCATACTCATTTGCCAAATGGCGCAAGAAATCCACGCTAGCCTGATAGAGATTGCCCTCTCGAAAAGTTGCACGGTATGCCTTCTCACTGGCATAAACACCAATAATGATTTCCACACCCTTGCTATGCAAAAGCTCGATCAAATAAGCTTCTTCAGCTGAAAAACGTGTAAAACCGTCAATGACCAAAGCCAATCCTTGCAATTCTTTATCTACATCACCTGCTGTGATATGATTAGCAAAGACCATAATATTTGACTCAGAAATAAATTCACTCTGATTTAGCTGATGCGTCACTAGCTGTAACATCTTGATCAAATCTGCTTTTTTCTCATCCTCATCTAGATAGTCTAAATCCGCAAAGGTCATTTGAGCAGCTTGCAATTCATGAAAAAGCTCAACCAATTGCTGAATAAACTGCACATCCGTCCGAATGCCTCCGTACACCTGCAAATCATGCTCTTCCATTTCAGATAATACCTTATAAAAGAGCATTCCCAAACCAATATCGTCTAATGGTCTGCCTTGCTGCACATCATTGAGGACAAAATAACGCGCCATCTGCGCAAAACGTGTCACTGTAATAGCAAACGAAGCGTGTTTTTCTAAAAGACTCAAAACAGCCCTCTCTTTTTCAAATGAAAGAGAGTTGGGGGCAATATAAAACACGCGCTTGCCTGCTTGTGCCAAGCGCTCTGCTTCTTTCACCAAAATCTTCGTTAAGGGATTGCGAATATCAGTATAAAGTAATTTCATGAGCATCCTTTTTGTCAAAATATAGTCTTATTATATCATTTTTAAAGTTTTTCAACAGCGATTGACTGCATACCTTATCAAAAAAAATCCCCACAAGAATACTTGTGGAGAACAATTTTTAATGATAAGCTAAAGCTTTTTTGAAGCTCTTCCAAATGCCAATATCATCCGTCTGCAAAATCAAACTGGAGTAAATCCGACCGATATAAACTGTCATTCCTAAGGTAAAGACAAAGGAAATGGTAAATGAAATCCAAGCTTCTAGCCCATTTGCATAACCGTTAATCGCACGGAAGGGCATAAAGAAGGTCGAAATAAACGGAATATAAGAACCAACCTTCAACAAGATCGTGTCACCAGCATTTCCAAGAGCCGTCACTCCAAAAAATCCAAGGAGAATCAGCATCACAACAGGCTGAACAGCTTTCCCAACGTCTTCAATTCTCGTCACCATTGATCCTAAAAAGGCAGATAAGACCACAAACATAAAGACACTCAAGGTGATGAAAGCAATAGTATTAAAGGAAATTGCTTCTCCCAAATGCTTCATCAGATTTGGATTGGCATCTAAGAATTCTTTTACAAAAGAAATCTGGTCTGAAAAAGCAAGCAACAGCACTGCACCGATTACATAAATGCTGACATGGGTCAAGATAACTGCAAAAATCCCTGCCATTCGACCATAGAAATATTCAGAAGCCTTGATACTGGAGAAAATAACCTCCATAATCTTGGTTCCTTTTTCGCTTGCAATTTCTTGAGCAGTTGAGCTTGTGTAAACAATGAGAATCATATAAAGTACAAGACCAATTGCTGTTGCGACAATCGTTTGAGTTGCCTTCTTCGCTTCTTTCTTCTCATCAATTTCTTCTTTGAAATCAATAGCTCTTGAAAGTAGCTTCACTTGATTAGCTGATAAATTAGCTTGGCTAATATTTGCAACCTGTTGCAATTGTAGTAATTTCTGTGAAATTGCTGCCTTTGTAGTGCCATTCATCCCTGTATCAGCAACATAGGTTGCTTTAATTTGACCGCTTGCTTCTGATAGCAACAAATACCCCTCGACATCACCGTCTTTTATAGCTTTCTTGGCTGCTGCTTCATCTTTATAATCGAAGTCCAGATTCTTGCTATCTTTTAAAACTTCCTTGATTTGTGCATTGTCTGTTACAACTGCAATACGGCTAGAATTGCTACTTGACATGGAAGAAAGATACCCAACTCCAAAACTAAGACCAATAAAGATGAAAGGAGAAAGAACCATGAAGACAAAACTCCATGACTTGACATGACGAAGATAAGTCTCTTTGATCACAATTAACGTCTGTTTCATACTTCCACCCCTGATTCTAACTTAAAGATTTCATCAATTGTTGGAGCTTGTTGGTCAAAAGTTGCAATATATTGTCCTTTAGTCAGCAAGTCAAACAAGTCCTTCCCAGCTGTTTCGTCATCTAATATCAATCGCCATGTTCCTTGATTGGTCAGACTGGCTCTGCTTACGTGAGGAAGCGCCTCTAATTCAGCTTGAGAAAGCGGACTAGATACAAAGAGTCGTGTTTTCCCATAGCGATTACGAACTTCTTGTACACTACCATCCAAAATGACTTTACCATCACGAAGCATGATGATCTTATCACATAATTCTTCCACATTTGTCATGACATGATCAGAAAAGATAATGGTCGCTCCGCGCTCTTTTTCTTCAATAATAACTTGCTTTAAAATCTCCGTATTAACTGGGTCAAGACCGCTGAAAGGCTCGTCTAAGATAATCAAATTTGGCTCATGTAAAAGTGTAATAATCAGCTGCACTTTCTGCTGATTTCCTTTTGACAAGCTCTTGATTTTATCAGTCAATTTTCCTTTAACTTGCAATCGTTCCATCCACTGAGGCAATTTTTCTCTCACAACTGCACTTGATACACCTTTTAAATTCGCCAAATAACGCACCTGCTCATAGACAGTCAACTTAGGCATCAAACTTCGTTCTTCTGGTAAATAGCCAATTTCCCGATAAGTATCTTGAGAAATAGCTTTGCCCTCAAAAGAAATCCTACCGCTGTATTCTAAAAAACGCAGAATGCTGTGGAAAATCGTTGTTTTCCCAGCACCGTTTTTCCCAATCAGACCAAGGATTTGTCCTGATTCAGCTTTGAAATCAACACCAAATAGAACTTGTTTTTGCCCAAAACTTTTTTCTAAATTTTGAATTTCAAGCATCCTAAACCTCCTAAAATTCTAAGCTCACTATATGTATATATACAATCTCTATATTTAATAGTATAATCTTTTGAAAGCGTATTTGCAAGTTTTTGTGTAAAATTTTCTTATTTTTTTACAACAAAAAGAGAGTCATCAATAGCTGCCATTTATAGATTGACTGTCTCTCACTCTCTTACCTTGATTCTATTTGCGCTTTACTAAGCCTTAAAAGCATCCACTAATACTTGAAATTCTTCATTGGAAAGTGTAATCCCTTTCCCCATTTTTGTATGGTCAGGACTCCAACTACGAATATCGTATTTGGCTGGCGCACCATTGAAGCTCACACGATTCAGCTCTTTCGTCCAGCCTTTATCATTTTCTGATAACACCAATAACTTTTCTTCTATCTCAAATTTGAATTCTGACATTTTTGTCTCCTTTTTCTTCTTTCTTGATTTATTCGTAAAAAATTTACTTTTTTAGCGAGTTTGTTATATAATATATTGTAACAAGTTATGGAGAATTTAGCTATGAAAAAATTTCTCGAAATGATTTTAGAGCGAGCAAGTGAATTTATCAATTACAAAAAGGATACACAAGAGATAGAGGAAGACAACGCCAATATTTTGCAGACGATTGAAACAGCTTTGCAAAAAAAATCAGGTGTGCATGTCATTTTTTCAGATAAAAGTTTTACGGGTGATATTGTCAAATATGACAAAGAGCGCCAGCAATTGATTGTCAAAAACTTCCAGAAAAGTATGTCAACGATTATTCGTATTTCAGATATTAAGCGGATTCGTCTGGTTCCCAACACTATCAGAGAAGCGCAAAAAAGAAATTCCAACCTCAGCTAGGAGATTGGAATTTTTTTATTCAAATAAGCTGTAATAATCCGCAATCGTCATTTTCGCTTTCTCTTCTTGATGTAAGTCTTGGATAATTTGTCCGTCTTTCATGACAATCAAGCGATTTCCGTATTTAAGAGCATCCTCCATATGGTGAGTAATCATAAGAGCAGTTAGTTGGTCACGATTCACAAATTCATCTGTCAGACTCATCAATGCCACACTTGTTTTAGGGTCAAGCGCTGCTGTATGTTCATCCAAAAGCAACAGCTCAGGGCGTTTGAGAGTCGCCATTAAAAGACTCAAAGCCTGTCTTTGCCCACCCGAGAGAAATTCAATCGGCGTATCTAAATGTTTTTCTAAACCATTGCCGATTTTGTCTATCGTCTCCTGAAATTCTTTGCGATAATGGCTCAGACGGCGTGGCACTAGACGGCGTTTTTCACCACGAAATTTAGCAATCAATAGGTTTTCTGCCACCGTCATGCGCGGAGCCGTTCCCATCTTTGGGTCTTGAAAGACGCGTGACAGATACTTAGCCCGTTTTTCTGGTGAATAACTGGTCACATTTTCACCTAGAATATAAATGCTGCCACTCGTCAATGGTAATGTTCCTGCAATGACATTGAAAAGCGTGGATTTCCCTGCCCCATTTCCGCCTAAAATCGTAATGAAGTCATGCTCAAAAATATCCAGTGAAACATCATTTAAAATAACTTTTTCTTCCTCAATACCTATGTTGACAATTTTTGTCGCGTTTTTTAATTCTACAATTGCTGTCATTTGCTTAACTTGACTCCTTTAAAGAATTTATTTTTGAAAGTCGGAATCATGAGACAAATTGCCAAGATAACCGCACTATAAAGGCGAAGATAGCTGGTATTAAAGCCAAGCGCAATCACGCCCCAAATCAGGAATTGATAGAAAATAGAACCGACAACAATCGTCAATAGGCGTTCTGCCAATGTCAGGCTGGTAAAAAGCACCTCTCCGATAATGAGACTAGCAAGCCCCACAACAATGACACCAATTCCACGCGATACATCCGCATAACCTTCTTGCTGGGCAATAAGGGCGCCAGCTAAGGCAATGACACCATTAGACAGCACCAGACCCATTAACTCCATTCGTCCTGTGTGAATGCCAAAACTACTTGCCATATCCGGATTATCTCCTGTGGCAATATAAGCTTGACCCAATTTTGTATCTAAGAAAAAGAGCAATGCTGCAATTACCAAGCTAACAAAAATCAATCCTGTCAGAAGATTGTTTAATTCGCCAGAAAACGGTAGAAAGTCCTGAATTTGCTTCGTTCCAAGAAGTCCAAGATTAGCCCGCCCCATTAACATAAGCATAATAGAATGGCAGGAAGTCATGACCAAAATCCCCGAAAGGAGAGTAGGAATTTTCCCCTTAGTATAGAGAAGCCCTGTTACCATGCCTGCCAGACAGCCAGCTAGAATGGCAGCAGCAGTTGCTAGAAAAGGATTGATTCCCTTACTAATCAGCGTAACTGCTACTGCTCCGCCCAATGGAAAAGAGCCCTCTGTTGTCATATCAGGGAAGTTTAAAATGCGGAAAGTCATAAAAATCCCCAAGCCTAAAATAGCCCAAACAAGTCCTTGTGAGACAATTGAAAGTATCATACTGTTGTCCTAACTTTTAAAATATCGTTTCTTATAATCGGATTACTCAATGACTTGTCCTGCTTTTTTCAGAACATCATCTGGAATTGTTATTCCTAACTGAGCAACCACTTTTTTGTTCACAACTGATTTGCCAGTAGCAAAGATTTCAACAGCTGTGTCTGCTGGTTTAGCGCCCTTCAAAATTTTCGCCGTCATTTTTCCAGTCGCCACTCCAAGATCTTTTTGATCGACAACCACTGAACCCAGACCACCTTCTTCTACCATAGCGGTCGCACTTGGATAGATAGGTTTTTTAGCCGTTTGATTGCTGGAAACGACTGTTGAAAAAGCCGAAGCAATGGTGTTGTCAATTGGAATCCAAATGGCATCTACCTTTCCTGTCATCACATTCATGGTTGAAGCAATCTCATTGGTAGAAGGTACAGAATAAGGAAGCACTTTATAGCCTGCTTTTTCAGCCAAAGCTGTAAATTCTTCTACCTGCGTTTTTGAATTGTCTTCACTGCTTGAATAAAGGACGCCGATTGTTTTCACATTCGGTGTTAATTGTTTGATGAGCTCCAATTGCTGTTGAGCTGGGTTGTGGTCAGACACACCTGTAATGTTGCCTCCCGGCTTTTTCAAATCCTTTACTAAATTCGCCCCAACTGGATCGGTCACTGCTCCCATGACGATTGGCTTGTCTTTCGTTGCACTAGCCAAACCTTGAGCAGCAGGCGTTGCGATTCCAATCAGCACGTCATTGCCATTGGCAACTAATTGCTTGCTCATCGTTGCCACTTTACTTTGGTCACCTTCTGCATTCATAAAGTCAATTTTGATCTTCTTGCCTTTATAACCTTCTTGCGCCAATCCTTCTTGAATCCCTTTATAAATCAAATCAAGTGACAGATGACTGACATATTGCAGCACACCAACTTTTACTGTTTTGGTTGTATTGTTTGTCTTCGGTGCTTTCTCGCCATTTACACTAGAATAAATAATGCCTCCGACAACTAATACCACTAAAAGAGCAATCATTCCCATTAACCGTTTATTTTTCATATCTGTTATCCATTTCATATTTTTCTATTTTTTATTCGAGTAAAAGCCAGAGTCGCCATCGTTTAAACATATTTTTCCTCCATTTAAGGGAAATGAAACAATAAAAGAAAAACCCACACACAGTTCATCTTGTGTGAGGGCGTAAATCGCGGTGCCACCTCAATTATGGGAAAAATAATAGACTTCTCCCACATCTCTATCTTGTCTAACAACAAGTTGCACTGTAAGGTGTGCTCACCGAATTTTTATCGTTTCAAATTCAACTTCTATCCATTAGCCCAATTTCATAAAACGCTGCTACTTGTTTTCACCAACCACAAGCTCTCTGCCAACAACTATTTTATTACTTTTCTAATTTGATATTATTTTAGATGTTTCTGAAACAAAAGTCAAGTATTTTGTCAAACTTTTCTGACAATAATTTTCCAACCTTTTCTTGCTATTTTTTGTTATAATTTTCTCTAGTATCATTCAAGGAGAGAAAAACATGTCCTTTGACGGATTTTTTTTACACCACATGACAGAGGAATTGCGGCAAGAGTTGCTATATGGTCGTATTCAAAAAATCAACCAACCTTTTGAGCAGGAATTAGTGCTGCAAATCCGCAGCAATCGGCAAAATCACAAATTACTCTTATCCGCTCACCCTGTTTTTAGTCGCATTCAACTAACCCGTACCGCCTTTGAAAATCCAGCAGTGCCCACCACATTTATCATGGTTATGCGAAAATATCTACAAGGCGCTACAATTGAAAACATTTCACAAATCGAGAATGATCGAATTTTAGAAATTTCTGTCTCCAATAAAAATGAAATTGGAGATAACGTGGCAGCAACTCTTATCATCGAAATCATGGGCAAGCACAGCAATATCATCCTAATGGATAAGGCAAGCGGCAATATTATTGAAGCTATTAAACATGTCGGCTTTTCTCAAAATAGTTACCGTACGATTCTGCCTGGTTCAAGCTATGTCACTCCACCTCAAACAGATAATCGCAATCCGTTTACGATTTCTGATGAAAAATTATTTGAAATTTTGCATACAGAGGATTTGTCGGCCCGTTCTTTACAAAACTTATTTCAAGGATTGGGGCGCGATACAGCAGCCGAACTCAGCCAGCGCTTAACAAGTGATAAGTTAAAAATCTTCCGCGCCTTCTTCGCTAGCTTCACTCAGGGTACCCTGACTAGCAAGTCATTTACCCCCATTCTCTTTGAGGATAGTCAAAAAGAATTTCCTAGTTTATCACAATTGTTAGATGCTTTCTATCAAGACAAGGCGGAACGCGACCGTGTTAATCAGCAAGCCAGTGAACTGATTCATCGAGTGGAGAATGAATTAGAAAAAAATCGCAAGAAATTAAAAAAACAAGAGCAGGAATTAGTCGCGACTGAAAATGCGGAGGAATTTCGCCAAAAAGGAGAGCTCCTCACTACTTTTTTGCACCAAGTTCCAAACAATCAAGACCAAGTAGAACTGGACAATTACTACACAAGCGAGAAAATTACTATTGTGTTGGATAAAGCTTTGACCCCTAACCAAAATGCTCAGCGCTATTTTAAGAAATACCAAAAGCTGAAAGAAGCGGTCAAGCATTTAACGGGACTGATTGAAGAAACTAAAGAAACCATTCAATATTTGGAGAGTGTAGAAACAGCTTTGTCACAAGCTAATCTCACAGAAATTACAGAAATCCGAGAAGAATTGATTCAGACAGGCTTTATTCGTCGACGTCAGCGTGAAAAAATCCAAAAACGGAAAAAACCAGAGAAATATTTGTCTACTGATGGACAGACAGTTATTCTGGTTGGACGAAACAATCTGCAAAATGATGAGTTGACCTTTAAAATGGCGAAAAAAGAGGAACTCTGGTTTCATGCCAAGGATATTCCCGGCAGTCACGTGGTCATCACAGGCAATCTGCAACCAAGTGATGAGGTCAAGACAGATGCTGCGGAATTGGCGGCATACTTTTCTAAGGCGAGATTGTCCAATCTCGTTCAGGTGGATATGATTGAAGTCAAAAAACTTAACAAGCCAACAGGTGGTAAACCTGGTTTTGTAACCTACACGGGGCAAAAGACCCTACGCGTTACTCCTGATGAAGCCAAAATTAAATCCATGAAGATGTAAGGTGTCTACTAACTGGCACCTTTTTCTGACGACTCTTCGTACGTCCGAACCTCGGATGAAGCAAACTAATTCTCAGGCAGGCTGTCCGAACCTCGAACGAAGTGAACCACTTTTCTGGCAGGCTGTCCGACCCTAGGATGAAGTGAATCAGTTCTCAGGTAAACTATCTGACCCTCGGACGGAGTGAACCAGTTCTTAGGCAAACTATCTGACCCTCGGACGGAGTGAAGCACTTTTCTGACAATCTATCCGACCCTCAGACGGAGTGAACCAGTTCTTAGATAGGTCGTCGACGTGGGCGGCAGTTTAAACTAATTCCCATTCTCTCCGTCGACCGGGACGACAGACTAAAACAAGTCTTATTCTCTCCGTCGACCGGGGCGACAGACCTAAAAAAGGTTGGAAACTGAATTCCAACCTTTGTATTCTATTTCAGACTATTTAAGGTGTATGTAAGTCTCTTAAACCTACCCCGCCGCCTTTTATTCAGATTTCTCAATATCTTCTTTTAGCTCCGCCACATTCAATTTGGCAGCGAGAAAATCTTGGTCTTGAACCGGAAAACGCTGCTCCAATGCTGCAATCGTTCCGATTTCAACCTCTCCATTTTTCATGACAAAATCCATAACATGTCCGCCAAATTGGTGGTCATCAGATAGAAAATGAAGATGAAAACCAGCTACGCTGACACCGTGAAACAGCTCTGGCGTCCAAAAGCCAACGATTGTTCCCGAAATGTGTTCTACCTGGTACTCAGGCTGATGAGCTGCGATTTCTGCGAACTTCTTTCCCGGAGAGGTTTTTGGAGCCATGCGCACATGCATGCTGCTAAATTCACCATGAATCTTAATTGAGTGAAAAAGATTTTCCCCGACATAGCTAGCTTCTATGCGCTTCTTCAACGCTTCATCAGTCAGCTCAACGTCCTGACGAAAACACGCTTCTGCTCGGTGAAAAGCCACTGCAGCATAAGGAACCGTCCTATCTGTTGAAACTTCTATCACTTCAGGACTTGCTCCTATCCCCTTGGCTTGATAGGCCTTGCCGTCAAGCACAATCAGCTCTCCGTCAATAGAGTCTAAAGTACCAATCCCTAAATCGCCATGTTGAAGCAATTCTTCAATCGTCATCGTCCCCTTGTAAAGCCCCGCCATCAAAGCCCCCAAAGTATTATAGTGAAATAATGTTACAAGCTTTTCCATTTCTCCTCCTAGGCAATTTTTACTATCTTTCCTTGAAAAAAGCAGGTCTCACATCCAGCCTTTTACTTTCTAATACTGAACTACACATCAACCGTACAAGAAAATGAGAAATTGAACTCTCTTGAAATAGTCTTGAGCCCTTCCCAGTTTCAATTTAATAAAACTCATCTGGTAAAATCGTTTCTCCTAGTGTACTGCTGTCCTTGTAATCCACTGGCACATCAATGATAACCGGTCCATTTTCCTTTAAGGCTTTTTGGAGCAACTGTGTTAATTCTGCTGGAGATGTTGCTCGGAATCCTTTCGCACCAAAACTCTCTGCATATTTAACAAAATCAACAGGCCCAAAGTCCACTCCAGATGAACGACCATATTTCATTTCTTCTTGAAATTCCACCATATTATAATGACCGTCGTTCCAAATAAGATGAACAATTGGCAATTGCAGGCGAACCGCTGTCTCTAGCTCTTGGGCCGAAAAGAGAAAACCACCATCTCCAGATACAGAAATAATTTTTGTATTGGGACGAACCAAGGCTGCCGAAATCGCCCAAGGCAATGCTACTCCTAACGTTTGCATCCCATTTGAAAAAAGCAGATGCCTTGGTTCATAGCTCTTGAAATAACGTGCCATCCAAATATAATGCGTACCCACATCGACAGTAACTGTCATATCGTCTGTCGTATTTTCCTGCAAGACTTCGACAATATCCAGCGGGTGTAGGCGACCTTTTTCAGCTTGGCTGCGGTCAAATTTCACATCACCGTCCATTTTATCTCGCAGCACTTGCAGATATTCCCGCGAGCCTTCTGGTAATTGATAGCCGTTAATCGCTGGCAGCAATAAATCCAAAGTATTTGCAATATCTCCGATCAGCTCCCGCTCCGGTTGGAAGTAAGTATCAATCTCTGCTGGCTCTACGTCAATCACAATGACGCGGGCAGAAATTTCAGCATTCCAGTTGCGTGCTTCATACTCAATCGGATCATAGCCGATAGCGATGACTAGGTCAGATTTTTTTAGAAGCATGTCACCCGGCTGATTGCGAAACAGTCCGACACGTCCAAAGAACGTAGCTTCTTCCAATTCACGAGACACAATCCCAGCCCCTTGGAATGTTTCCACAACAGGCAACTGTACTTGCTCCAATAACTGACGAATAGAAGCCGTCACTTTGGCACTTGAAGCGCCATTTCCTAAGAGAAGAACCGGTAACACAGCATTTTTAATCGCTTGCGCTAGATAGTTAATGTCTGCCACAGAACTAGAACCCAGCTGCGGATCCGTCAGCGGTTTAATTGCTTTCACTTGTACCTGACTATCCACCACATCCTGTGGAATGGAAATGAAACTTGCCCCCGGCATTCCTGACTTGGCATGACGATACGCATTGGCAATGATTTCTGACAGAGTATTGCCGTCTTGCACTTCGACTGAATACTTAGTAATCGGCTTAAATAGTGCAGCATTGTCCATAGACTGGTGAGCGCGTTTGAGAAGGTCAGAGCGTTTGACCTGACCAGCCAAAGCCAGCACTGGGTCGCCCTCTGCGGTCGCCGTAACCAAGCCCGTTGCTAAGTTTGAAGCACCTGGTCCACTCGTTGCAATCACGACACCCGGCTCTCCTGTAATCCGCCCAATTCCTTGCGCCATAAAAGCAGCATTTTGTTCATGACGAGCAACGATAAGTTGTGGGCCTTTGTCCTCTAAGGTATCAAATACACGGTCAATCTTTGCACCGGGAATTCCAAATACATAATCCACCTTGTGATTGATTAAACTATCCACAATCAAATCCGCACCAAATTTTTCAGTCATTTTCTTCATCCTTCCTGAATATCACGCTCATCATTATATCATAATTCCCATGCGTCTTATAGGATTGTGCTTGTTACTCTTTTTACAAACTATTGTACAATTCCTGCATCTCCACATCATCTGGAACCAAGTGAAGATAATGCTCTGCTTGGTGTTTTGCTTCTTCAAAATCTCCCATTTCACGAAGTAGATAAATATATTGCTCTAAAAATTCTGGATTTTCCTTTAAATCCGAGAGCAACAGTCGATATCGCTCCAAAGCTGCTGTTGTCTGTTCCAAAGCCTGATAGGCACGCGCAATATTCCACTTAGTCAGTACATTGTCTATGTCTTGCTCCTCAAATTTCAAAACTTCATCAAAACGCTCTTGCTCTAAGTAAAGATTAGACAAACGCAATGCAATTTCTTCCAAGTCTTCCGCATTATCTTTTGCTTTCAAAAGGTAATCTTCTGCCTTTCGCTCATCGTGCAACTCATAAGAAAGCTGCGAAGCTAGCAACAAAAGACGTGTATCAAATGGATTTTTCGACAAGCCCTGCTGCGTAAGGCGTAATGCTTCTTCTGTCTGATGTTCTGCATGAAGCGACAAAGCATAACCATACTCATAACCTTCAAATTCCGGCGAAATCGTATCAATTTGCTTAAAGTATAGATTAGCTTTTTGATATTCTTTCTGGTCATACAAAATAGTCGCTAATTCAAAGGCTACAGCATCATCGTATTCAATCTCTAAAGATTTTTCCAAAAACTCAATCGCCACTTCAAATTTTCCCAAACTTGCATAGGAAACACCAATCCGCTGATAAGTAGAAACACCCGTCTGCTCATAAATCATGCGATTGTCTAAGCTAGCGTATTCCTTAATGGCTTGATTGAAATTTCCCAATTCAAAATCTATTTCAGCCATGCCAAAAGTCACTAACGGTTCATCAGATAATTGCTTTGCCTCGGCTAATTTTTCCCTTGCAACATCTGGCAAGCCTTCCATTTGATAGAGATCAGCTTTGACCAAGAGTGCTGTCACATACCAGTCACTATCAGAAGTAATTTCTTCCAGATAAGCAAACGCTTCTTCCACTTGCCCGTCTTCACTAGCAATCTGCGCCAAACTGATGTAGGCTTCTGGATAATGAGGAGCTAATGTTTCATAAATTCGCTTCGCTTGAGGGAAAAAGCCGATACTTTCTAAGTAGTCGGCTAATTCAAGTAATTCTTCCTCTGTATCATTTGTTAGAGCTCTTTCAAAATATTTATTGGCATGCGCCAAATCCTGCTTTTGCAAAGAAGCGACCATTTTCTTACTGTTGTTCAATTTCTTCTCCTGTTTCATCTACCAATTCTTCTTCATACAAGCCGCTGACTTTCTTATACCAATTAAAAATAGCAGCAATCACAACTTTTGCAGACGCATAAACGGGAATTCCCAGTAAAACGCCCCAGATACCAAACATAGATCCCGCTGTCAAAAGGACAAAAAGAACATTGATTGGATGAATGTTCAATTGGCTACCGAGAATTAATGGCGACACAAACCGCCCTTCAATCGTTTGCTCTACAATAAAGACCACAATGACTTTCAAGAGCATAATTGGTCCAGCAATTAACCCCAGAACAAGAGCCGGCAGCATAGCTAGAAAACTTCCCAAATAAGGAATCAAATTTAAAATCCCTGCCGTCACCCCAAGTGTCACTGCATAGCGAAGCCCGATTACTTTAAAGAAAATGATGAACATTATCGCTACGATAATAGCTACAGTTACTTGCCCACGAACGTAATTGGCAAGCTGCGTATTGACATCTGTCAAAATTTGTCCGACTGGTTCACGAAACTTAGTTGGCATGAATTTTGTCAAATAAGATTTTAAGTTTTTTCCATCTCGCAAAAGATAAAAAAGGATAAAAGGCATGATGATAATGGCTACAATCACTTGCGAAGCCGTACTAATCAATGTGCTTACCCAATTCACTGCTTTCGATGAAAAATTACTTGCCCAAGTCGTCACTTGAACTGAAAAATTATTCACAATCTCTTCTAATTGAGGCTTGACATCATCAGAAATTCGATTTTCCAAAAAATCCTGAATTATTTTATTCAACTTTTGCAAATTAGCTGGTAAATTCTTGGCAAAGCTAACTATCTGATGCTGCAAACTTGGAATTGCCACAGCCAATCCCCAAATCAAGAGCAAAGCAATTAAGATAAAGACAATCGTAATCGCGACCAAACGATTGATCTTATGTTTCTCCATAAAATCTACAATTGGATTTAAGAGATAATACAAAAGCCCTGCTAAAATCACCGGCAGCATGATAACTCCGATAAATTCTAGAACAGGAATAAAAATAAAACTAATTTTGCTTAATACAAAAATATTCAACCCCAACAATAAGGTCACCAAAAAAACAGTGATTGCCTTATTGTCTAAAAACCACCGAAAAAACCATGATAGGCTGAAATCCTTCTTTTTGTGTTCCATACAGACATCCTTTTCTTTATTTATCTCATTGTAGCATTTTTCACTAAAAAATTCTTGAAGAAAGGGTAGTCCTTTATGAATTTCCTTCTTGCGCCCGAGTCAAACACAAAAGCGGTCATCCATTCAATTCATGAACGGATTCCCACTTTTAGCTTTCTTTATCTAAGAAAAAAATTGTAAATCGCATTCGTTTGTCATCAACAGCTTCAAAGCGATAGCGCAAATGATGATTTTCCAAAATCTGTTGCACGATAAAGAGTCCCAGACCTGTTCCACCATCTTTGCGGTTACGACTGTAATCCGGACGATAAAATGGCTGAAATATTTGCTGGATTTGCTGTTCATCCAACACATGTTCTGCATCATTTTCAATGATTAACTGACTGTCTTTAATCATTAAAAGAATCTCTCCGCCGGCTAAGGTATAATGGAAAGCATTATCTAGTAAATTTTTAATAGCTTTCAGCAAATAAGTCTTGTTGCCATGCACTTGAAGCTCTTCTAACTGTACAGTAAATTGGTAGCCTTTCACATCAGCTAACATTTTATAGCTGCTCAAGTTTTCCTCCAAGAGCTGATTAAGTGAAAAGTCCTCTTCTTCAGCTTCTATTCGCATTTCAATCTTAGAAATTGCCAAGATAGACTGTACAAGTTTTGATTGCTCTTCCAAAATTTCACGACATTTATGCAGATATTTATCTTTATCTTTGAAGTCACCAACACCGTAAATCATACCATCCACAATTCCCATCATGCTGGTAATCGGCGTTTTCAGCTCATGAGAAGTCATCCGTAGAAATTCTGCTTTCTCACGTTCACTTTCAGCAACTTTCTCATTTTCCAATCGCAGCGCTTCAATACTTGTCAAAAGATTGTTATACAGACTGTTAATATCTTGAGCGAGAGTGGAAATTTCATCTCGCCCTTTGACAGGACAAGCCACATCTGGAGAAAGAGTTGCCATTTTTCGCGTGCTCTCTGAAATATCTGTAATGCGTTTGGTTGCAAATCGACTATAAAGAAAAGCCACTATACCCCCTAACGTTAACGAAAAGAATAAGATATAAGGATAAAGACTTAACAACACGTAAGTAGCATCCGATATTGGTTGGAGCGAATATTCCCCACGTAAGGTCAATGTGGTCCCTTCTGCCGTTCTTATCTTCTTGCTCATACTTTTAGTTTGATTATTCAAACTCATGTCAGAAGGTAAAATTGTTAATTGGAATTCTCCCTTTTCATTAGCTAAATCAATATGTGGATAAATAAGTTTTCCTTTCACATCTAATATACTAAACCAGACGCGTGTATTCTTTCGATTGTAGTCACTTAAAAGCTTTCCTATATCATCTGACGGTTTTCCTTGAACTTGCTGAGCAATCTGAAAGAACTCACTTTTAGCTTCTCGATGCTTGACTTGCTCATAATAAACAGGCATCACAAAATAGAGTGTTGTTAAAACCGTTGTCACGACAATAAAAATTATTGTTCCTGTCAAAAGAAAATGCTTTTTAGCAATTCTCACTCTTCTTCTCCTCCAAGTTGATAACCCATACCAGTAATGGTTTTAAGAGGTATTCCAGGAATTTTTTTCCTAATATTTTTTACATGGTTATCCAAAACACGACTATCCAGTTCGCTATAACCCCAAATTGTATTCATCAATTGATCCCGAGTCACCAAATGATTTTTTCTTTTAGCTAAAGCTTGGATAATTTCATATTCTTTTTTAGTAGGAGACATTTTCTCTTCTTGCCAATAAACTGTACAATCGTCAATTGAAACACGTAAGTCTCCAACGACAATCTCTGATTCTGTCACAGTACTCCGGAAAATATTTTCAATGCGTTTCATCAAAATAAGTGGCGAAAATGGTTTGGTAACATAATCACTGATAAGGTGATTAAAGCTGACCAGCTGAGTATATTCATCATCTAGTGCAGTTAACATCATAACTGGTACCTGCGACGTCTTCCGGATTTCCTTCAACACATCCAGACCGCTCATAGAGGGCAACATAACGTCCAAAATGATGAGGTCAAACGATTTTTCCTCAAATTCACGTAAGGCTTCTGCCCCGTCAAAAACTGGTGTCACCTCATAATGATTTTCTTTCAAAAATTCACAAATCACTTGATTAATCGTAGTGTCATCTTCTACTACTAAAATCTTATGCATTTCTTACTCCTTAAAATATAGATATAAAATTAAATGACTGCTAATCAATGTAAAGATTACTTTTATTATACAACAAAATAGTGAACTTACAAAGATTGAACCGTGATGCAGGATAAAAACTTTCTTCCAAAAAACTAAACATTTTTCAGAAGGCAAACAGACAACCATAATTGTTAGCACAACCACCTGCAAATCTATTTTTATTGTATCAAAGTCATCTGTTCCCATCCTATCTCGAATCTATTTTTTATCTATTTTTTCATCATAAAACTGACAGCGGCTTTCATTTGTGAAAACCATTTCATCTATTTTTGTGTTATAATAAAAGTATCAAATATTTCGAGGTGAATAATGACACAAACAGTTTATTTTGGAACTTATACACGTCGTAGCTCAGAAGGGATTTACAAAGCTGATTTTGATACTAGCACAGGAGAACTGGCAAATTTAACACTTATTGCAAAAGAGCCAAATCCTACTTATTTAGCTTTTGACAAGCAACAGAACCTATATTCTGTCGGAACTGAACACGGTGAGGGAGGCATTGCAGCCTTTAATAAAGCGGGACAGTTACTCAATCACGTTGTGGCCGAAGGTGATCCTCTATGCTATGTGAGTGTAGATGAAGCAAGAAGCCTTGTCTACGGGGCAAACTACCATAAAGGACAAGTATTAGTTTATAGACGACAAGAAAATGGCAGCCTTAAATTAGTTGATTCTGATGTTCATATCGGCTACGGTCCTCATGAAAACCAAGCTGCTGCTCATGTGCATTTTGCAGATTTAACACCCGATAAGTATCTGGTTACGTGTGATTTAGGAACTGATGAAGTTGTGACATATGAAATTAGTGATTATGGACGCCTAAATCGATTAGAGACTTATCATGCGACACCCGGCGCTGGCCCACGTCATATTGTGTTCCACCCTCACTACAAAATTGCTTATCTTATTTGTGAATTAAACTCTACTATTGAAGTTTTAATTTACGATGGTGACGGTCAGTTTGAACGCCTGCAAACCATCTCCACTTTACCAGAAGACTTTTCAGAATTTAATGGAACAGCTGCTATTCGCTTATCTGCTGACGGTCGCTTCCTTTATGGATCTAACCGTGGACACAATTCAATTGCAGTTTACAAAGTAGCAGGAGACGGAACGCTTGAACTTGTAGAATTCGTACCAACTAATGGAAAAAATCCACGTGATTTTAATATTACACCAGATCAACAGTATATTATCGCAGCTCATCAAGACTCAGACAATGCGACTGTCTTCAAACGTGACCCAGAAACAGGAAAATTAACAGAATTATCACATGACTTCTTTGTTCCAGAAGGTGTTTGTGTTGCTTTTACTCATTAATCGGCTCTTCTTAAGAGACTAATCCCAATCGCCTATGGTTGGGATTTTTTGTTGTCTTATATGTCATCTTCCCAGATTCTATTCGTTTGCAAGTAATTGCATTAAGGAGCACGACTGTCTACTTTAGTCTCCAATTTTACACCGAACATCATGATACTGACGAAAAGAACATAATAAAAAGAGGCAAGGGAATAAAACCTTGTCTCTTTATTGTTTTAGTTTAAAATCGGATATTTTCTCGTGTTTTTTCATACGATGTAACAAAACGATTGGTTACACCGGGTTCTACTACATCCAATGCTTGCGAGATCTCCTCAAACGATGCTTGATAATCAAAGTCATTTTCAAAAATCTCTAGTGCACGGTTGAAAGCAGTTTGAACTCCCTCATCAAATGAACGGTAGCGATTTGAATATTGTAACAATTGCTCTGTCAAAGTAGCATTTTCAACAATCCGATAAGTCTCATTTTCCAGTTCATTCATATCATTTGTCAAAATCTCTAGCATACGGTTTACTGATTCGATATTGACACGATATTGTTCCAATTCTGCTACTAAAGCTTCTGTGTTATCACTTGCAGTAAAGAAAGTGGTCAGGAAGCTCCGTGGAATACCCGGCAAATTGCGTTTTTCCATATAACGCTTAATCGTGTGCAATTTGTTTATATAAATAGTAACTTTTTGTCGAGCATTGGCATCATCTTTTTCAAGATTAGCCAATTTTTCACTCAGTACTAATTGTTCATCTTCAATTTCTTTGACTCGTTTTTGAATGGTTTCAAGGTTTTCTTGAAGAACAGAATAAGCCTGTTTTCTTTCTGAAGAATCTTCAATTGCTTCTAAAACAACATCATCCAAGCTAGAAAGTTCACTTTGAAGTCGGCGAACATGATTTGTATCGCTTTCTGTCAAGAGATACAATTTTGAAAGGCGAGCAATCTCTGTCAAAAGATTTTGATTGTTTTCTTTTGTATGACCTAAATAACCTGGTAAACTATTGACTAATTTGACAACTACTTTATGTGACTTGATTTCACGGTTGAACATGTCATATAAAGCATCCATTTCTTCTTGGATTTGCGTATTTTCATATTGCGCATTATCCAATTCCAAACTAGCAATGTTTTCACTGTTGCGTTTCAAACTAGTATGCAGCTGTTGGAAGCGAGATTCAATATCAGTTTCAATAAAATGATAACCAGATTCTAGCAATTTGCGATGACCAGATTCCAAATCTTCTAACTGTTCTGGTAACTTTTGATCTAATTCTGATACAAGATCTGGGATTTTTTCAACAATATGTGTCAAAGCAAGGATGTGATCCTCTGTTTTATCCAAAATTTCCGCTGCTTCAACAGGGTCTCCTGATGAATTCAAGGTCACAAATTGAGAGAATTCAGATTGAATTTTTTCTAATTGCTTTTCAATCTCAGAAAGCGCTGATCCATAACTTTCTGTATCATTTGCCACAGACACTTGCAACTTTTCAAATAAATCCAAAGCATGCAAGACACGACCGCTATTTTTAGACTCTTGCTTTTCTAATTCAGCAAGTGCATTGCGAATAGCAGTAATATCTTCTTCAATCAAGTCAATTTGGCTCTCAATTTTATCAATACCATGCTTTGCTTTTAGAAACCGAAACGAATTATTGTAACTTTCCGTTTCAAAAAGGTTGTTTTCAATGTCTGCAAAGGAATTCAAAGAAAGATCAACCCATTTTTGATTCCATTCACGAAAAGCCACTTGACTTTGTCCAATCAAATGCATGTTTTTAACCGCTTCGACTTCATCATTCACAGGAAGATTATAAAGATCTTCTTTACGATCTTCTAACTTAGCAAGTAAAGCATCATTTCTTTTTCTTAATAAGACAGCAGTTATGTAAGCAACAATCAAGAGAACTGCTATCACTATGATTAGTATGATTAGTCCATTAGACATGTAAAACTCCTTCAAAATATTACTTGAAAATAATCATGATTATTATATCATAATTTTCTTGGTAAATGTGAATTTTTTCAGATTTTTTTAAACGTCCAATGTACTGTATACGGCGTTCTCTTCGATAAATTCACGACGAGGTTCTACACGGTCCCCCATTAGCATATCAAAAATCTTGTCCGCTTCTGCTGCATCATCGACTGAGACACGCGCCATTAAGCGATGTTCTGGGTTCATCGTTGTTTCCCAAAGTTGGTGGTCGTCCATTTCTCCCAAGCCTTTGTAACGTTGAATACTTGGTTTAGAACGCCCTTCAGAATAACGCTCCAATGCCAACTGTAGCTCTTCTTCTTGATTGGCTCCGGGCTGGATGTATTCTTTCACTTCACTGCCGACTTTCACACCATAAATAGGCGGTTGAGCAATATAGACATACCCCGCTTCTAAAACAGGCTTCATATAACGATAAATCAATGTCAAAAGAAGGGTTCGGATATGCGCACCATCAACATCGGCATCGGTCATAATGACTAATTTTTGATAACGAGCCTTGCTCACATCAAAATCTGCTCCAAAACCTGTTCCCATTGCGGTAAAGAGACTACGAATTTCTTCATTGGCTAAAATTTTATCCATGCTGGCTTTTTCAACATTTAAAATCTTACCGCGAATTGGCAAAATAGCCTGAAACTCCCGATTTCGACCAGATTTCGCTGAACCACCTGCTGAATCTCCTTCCACGATAAACAATTCTGTTTCATGCGGATCATTAGAAGAGCAATCTGCCAATTTACCAGGTAGATTTGAAATTTCAAGACCTGATTTCTTGCGGGTCACTTCACGTGCACGTTTAGCTGCAATCCGAGCCTTGGACGCCAAAATTCCCTTTTCAACGATTTTCTTAGCAACCGCAGGATTTTCCAAAAGGAAATCTGAGAAAGCTTCGCTAAAGAGACGATTAGTAATTTTAACAACTTCACTATTTCCAAGCTTCGTCTTTGTTTGTCCTTCAAACTGTGGGTTAGGATGTTTTACAGAGATAACAGCTGTTAATCCTTCACGGACATCTTCACCAGTCAGGTTGTCTTCATTTTCTTTCAAAAGTTTATTTTTCTTGGCATAGTCATTGATGACACGTGTGAGCGCTGTACGAAAACCTTGTTCATGCGTCCCGCCTTCATGAGTATGGATGTTGTTAGCAAAACTCATGACAGTTTCGTGATAGCCTGTTGTATACTGCATAGCTACTTCAACAGTAATATCATCCATTTCTCCGTCTGTATAAATCGGATTTTCAAAGATAACATCTTTATTTTCATTGATATATTGGACGTAGCTGGCAATCCCACCTTCATAATGGTAATCTTTTGTTTGCTCCAAACCTTCCCGTTTATCGGTAATAGAAATTCGCAGACCACGATTCAAGAATGCTAGTTCTTGCACCCGTTTGTTTAATTTTTCAAAATCAAATTCAACCGTTTCTGTGAAGATTTCTGGGTCTGGTGTAAAATGAACAGTTGTTCCTGTGCGATCAGTCTCGCCGATAATCTCCAGATCCGCTACGACGTGTCCGCGACGGTATTCTTGAAAATGAATCTGACCGTTCTTGTAAACCCGAACATCAAGTTGAGTAGAAAGAGCATTAACCACAGAAGATCCAACACCATGCAATCCTCCAGATACCTTGTACCCGCCACCGCCGAATTTTCCTCCAGCATGAAGAATGGTAAAGACAGTTTCTACCGCAGGACGACCTGTTTTTTCTTGAATATCTACAGGGATTCCACGACCGTCATCAACAACGGTAATCGAATTGTCTTTCTCAATAAACACTTGAATATGTGTTGCAAAACCAGCTAATGCCTCATCAATTGAGTTATCTACAATTTCCCAAACAAGATGATGCAGTCCTTCTTTTGAAGTTGAGCCAATATACATCCCTGGACGCATTCGGACAGCTTCCAAACCTTCTAAAACCTGAATTTGACTGGCATCATAATCCTGTGCTTGCAGTTCTTTATTCTCTTCTGACATACGATTCCTTTTCTATATTTTTATAAATTTCTTGAGATTTTTCATATCATCAAAGAGATAAGTTGCAAAGCCAGCTGATTGACCCGCTTCTGTGTCAATTGAGCGATCTCCGATGACTAACCCATTCTCAATCTGATACTTATCTTTTAAATACAGCATTGACTCAGGATTTGGCTTTCTCTTAAAACCACGATTAGAAGTCACCACTTCTGTAAAGTAGCCTGAAATCCCTGTTTTATCAAGAATCTCTAAAACCTGATCATTCCGATGAGAAATCAGAAAATTACGCCCTCCTTGTACAACGATATTTCTGAGCAAGTCTGCAGCACCTTCAAATAATACTGGATGAGCTAACTCTCTTGCTTCATTCACTTTATAAGTTTGTAAAAATGCAGGAATGTTGGGCGCAAATTGAGCAATTGCATAAGGAGTTGAAATCTTTAGCGCCTTGTAAACATCATCATGGGCAGCTTGAATACCAAAACTGGCTAATGTTTCTACAAAAGCAGCCGTTGAAGTCTCATAATTATCGAGGAGAGTTCCTCCTAAATCCCAAATATAATCTTGATAATCCATATTCTTTATTATAACATATTTTTGTAAAAAATGGCGGTAAAAAGGGATAGGATAGCTTATTTTAGATATGAATTCCCATAAAAAAACTTACTTGGTTAATTCCAAATAAGTTTCAGTATCCCAGAAAATCAATTACCATAGACCTCATTGTAAAGCATCGCAGTTGCAAGCTGCTCACTATCTCCACCTAACTGATGAACCAACTCATAAGCAAAAGTTAGAGCAGTTGCGGGACCTCGGCTGGTAATCACTTTCCCATCAACAACAACTGTTTGCTTGATATAAGTACCAGAATCAATATCTGACTCGATACCATCATAACAGGTAAATTGTTTGTTCTTTAAGACTCCTGCACGATTGAGTGCAATCGGTGCTGCGCAAATGGCTGCTATCCACTTACCTTCTTCTTGCATCTTCTGTAGAGCTGACATCAAACGATCATCATCTCGCAAATTTGTCGCACCAGGCATTCCTCCCGGCAGTATCACCACTTCATAATCATCTAACTTTCCAGCCCAAACTTTATCTGCTTGAACTGCGATACCGTGAGAACCTGTTACCGCTTTTTCAAAGCCAATCATGTCACATAGGATTCCTGCACGGCGAAGAACATCCACAACCGTCAATGCTTCAATTTCTTCAAAGCCATTGGCTAACATAACAGCTACTTTTGTCATACTTCTTCTCCTTTATTTTAATTGTTTTAATACTACTTTTTTACGCCTTGTAGGATAATGTGAGCGTTTCTCATCTGAGAGATTATTTTGATAACTTATCGAAAGCAAGAGTCCGACACCAATTAAATTACTAATAATCGAAGAACCACCTTGAGAAATGAATGGAAGTGGGATTCCTGTTAAAGGCAAAATTCCCGTCACTGCTCCGATATTTTCAAAAATATGAAAGAGTAACATCATGATAAAACCAGTAGAAATATAGGTGTAAAATTGATTATTTGATTTCAGCGTAATTTTTAACATACGATAAATCAATAGCAAGTACAAGGCAATCACAATCGTTGCACCGACAAAACCAAAATCTTCTGCAATGACAGTAAAAATCATATCACTTTCACGTACAGGCACCAATAGATTGGATACATTAAACCCTTGTCCCCAGAGACCACCACTACCAATTGCTATTTGACCTTGTGCCTGTTGATAAGTAGTGGTTTGAGCGTAGTCAAACGGATTCAGCCAAGCCAAAATACGGTTGATCTGATAGGTTGGCATCCCAATTTGGTGCAAAAAAGCTCGCCCATCTTTTGAAATGAAGATAAGTAAAAAGCCGCCACCTACAACCAGAACGGTCAAAGCAACTGGTACAATAATTTTCCAAGATACACCTGACAAAAGGACAATTCCTGAAAAGATGGCAATAAAAACTAAAGCTGTCCCTAAGTCACTCTGCAATGCCAACAAAATCAGAACGGGTAAAGTATAAAGGGCTAGTTCAAAAATCAGGAAGAAGTCCAATTGAACCTTTCGCTCTCTATCTTTATAACGCTGTAAAAAATGAACAACAGCTCGCGATAGCATAAGAATATAAGAAATTTTCATGAATTCAGATGGTTGAAACAAGGTCACATGTCCTATAGTCACCCAGTTTTTTGCTCCTGTCGAAGCGACTAGTTCTGAACTATAAAAAATAAGCGGGAGCACCATCAATGCCAATCCGAACACATATAAGTATGGCGTTATTTGCCAAAGAAATTTTGTATTAAATAGCATGATAACCAGACTGATGACCGTTCCCAGAGCAATCCAAGCAATCTGCTGCCCTACAATTGGCCAAACATTTTTTGGATAATCATGACTAACAGCGATATAAATAGCTACAACACCAATAAAAAGCAAACAAAATACCGGTAATATTAAACTATAATCCACTCGTGAATCAATCGAGCGTTTTTGATAAGGCATATCTCCTCCAACATACGTAATAAATGTCAGTCACTTTTAAAGCACTTTTACGAGAAAAAGTATTGAATAATTAAGCTAGATACAGCAACTGCAAACCAAGCAAATGCTCCTGTCAACAACGGCGCTGCGCCTGCTTTTCTAAATTGCCCAAAGGATACTCTTGCACCAATTCCAGCAAGAGCCATTGCCATGAGCCACTGTGACAAGAACTTCGTTGCAGGAACGAGCGAACTTGGAAAAATCCCAACACTAGTAACAATAGACGCCACAACAAACCACAAAATAAACCAAGGGAAAATTTTCTTTAAATCGACTTTTTGATGACTGTTTTGTGAGCGTACATATCGGACTCCTGCAAAGATGAGACAAGCTGGTACAATCATTAAAGCACGACTGAGCTTCACAATCGTTGCTAAATCTCCTGCTGACTGACTGTAAGTGTAGCCCGCTGCTACAACAGATGACGTATCATTGATAGCTGTTCCTGCCCAAGTTCCAAAAGTTGCATTATTCATATGCATCAGATGCCCTAAAAATGGGAAAATAAAGACCGCTAAAATGTTAAAGAAAAAAATTGTTGAAATAGATAAAGCGATGTCTTCATCTTTTGCTTCTAAAATCGGCGAAGCTGCTGCAATGGCAGAACCACCACAAATAGCCGTTCCAAATCCAATTAAAGTGGTTAGAACTTTGCCCATTCCCAACAGACGTCCTACCACATAAGCTGAAATAAAAGCAATCAGTATAGTTAAAATGCTAATTTTTAAAGAGGAGATGCCTGTAGCAGAAACCCGACCAATAGACATACTAAACCCCAGTAAAATAATGGAATACTGTAGTAATTTCTTACCTGAATAAGCTAGACCAGCATGATAAATCTTCTTTATCTGAAAAAGATTATTGGCTAAAATTCCCAAAAGAATGGCAAAAACACTAGAGCCAATCAAGGGAAAGAAATTTCCCAAGACAGTTGCTACTGCTGCTAGTACAAAAGCAAAACCAACTCCTGGAAGATATTTTTGATACATATTGAACCTTCTTTCTTTTTTGTTTCTATTATAACAAAATTTAAAACTAGCAGCGGAGGAAATTCGTACTTTTATCAAAAAAACTCAGTTTACATTTTAACTGAGTCTTCTACTCTGCTGACGTTAAGGAGATTTCTTCCTCAAAAATTGCTCGATTTCTTTTGGAATTTTTTTCATACTTGTGACGGATATTGGAGCAATTTTTTCCAAGGCTGTCTGAATTTGGCGTCCGTAACGTTTGGTTAACATGCGATTGTCTAAAATGACGACTGCTGACTGCTGCTCTTGATGTCGAATTGTACGTCCCAAAGCCTGTTTTAGGCGTAAAATCGCAACAGGTAAACTATAATCATAAAAAGGATTCTTGCCTTCTTGCCGCAATTTGCGATTGAGCTTCTGCGTAAAGAAATCACTCGGATTGTCAAATGGAATCCGTGTAATAACTTCAATCATTTGTTTCTGACTAGAAAAATCTGTCCCTTCCCAAAAGCTACCCGCTCCTAGTAAAATACTCGTTTCCCCTCTATCAAAACGACGTTTAATATTAGCCGCTTCACCATTCTTGTACTGGGCTAAGTGAGGCAGGCGCAAGCGTTCTGAAACAGCTAACAATAACGCTTTCGATGTAAATAAAACGAGAAGTGGAACTTCCTGAGTAGCTAATTTATGAACCCATTTGACAATCAATTCTGCATAAGTGTCCACATCCAAGTCTACAACATTTGGAAAATTCTTATCCAACCATATTTTCTGCTGATGTTTCTGCTTTTGTGGTAACTGATAAAATGGTGCATTTTCAAAACCAAGTAAATGCGCTAAATGCACTTTTTTACTGATTTCAAGCGTGGCTGAAACGAATAAGACTTGAACTTCTTCAGGCAGCAAAGCTCGAAAATCTAGCACTTCTAGGCAAGCGGCTTCCAACACCGTCACTCGATAATCATCGAACTGCTCTTCTTTTAACCAGAACTGGTCGTATTTTGTGACAAAAATAGTGCGTAAGTCAGAAAGAGATCTTTGATCTGACTCTGATAAATCTTGTCGGAGTTTGAAACAGGTTTCTTTCGTTAACTCATTTTTCTTGTAGTGTTGGAATTGCTCCACCGCATGAGCCAGCTCAAATTGAATATCTTCTAATAAACGACGTTTCAAAATGGTATCTGCTATTTCAAGTTCTGATTGAATTTGCTGCAAGCATTTTGTCATATTGAGAGATTTTCGAGAAAGATTTTCCAAAGCTAAAAACAATTTTTGAGCCTCGTCCACAATCAAAAGTCGATCTTCCACTATAGATTTATCATCTTCTAGCCGCGTCAAAAAATAAGCATGATTGGTCACTAACACACGGCTGCATTTCGATTTTTCTTGACCTTTTTGCCAAAAATCCGCATCATAAAAGAGGGATTTTTTGCTCAATTTGCCATCATGAAGCACCTGTTGAAAATAGGTCTGATAGCGATGCCGTTGACTAATTTCATCCAAATCACCAGATTCCGTTTCTGTGAGCCAAACTAAAAGCAACATCTTGCAACGATTTACCAAACGATTGTCATCTACCTGCTGCAAACTGTCATAAAAGAAGTCAAGTTTTAAATAATTAGCAGGGCTTTTCAAGCTATGAACAGAAACATGAAAGATTTCTTCTAACTTTTGTCCTTCATTTGCCACAATCTGATCTTGCAACACTTTCGTAGGAACCGTTACCAAAATTTGCTTGCTCGTTTGAACCAAAGCAGGGAGCAAGTAACCATAGGTCTTGCCTAAACCTGTCTGAGCTTGTAAAAAACTTGGTTGCTGACTTTTTAAAGCCTGTTCCACATCATGTGCAAACTCATCTTGTTCTTTTCGCTCCTCTAAATCCAGCAAATTGATGTTATGAGTGAAATTTTTGGACAATTTTCGCGCTTTTTGAATTTTTTTACTTTTTCTAAGAAAAATTCCCTGACACTTCATCAAATCGTGGAAAGTTATGTCCGACATTTGGTTAAAAGCATCTTCTATTGCTAAGCGTGATTCGTAAATCAAACTATCCGAAAATTTCAACAAATATTCCACTAATTCTTTCGGAAGTTTTTGGATTTTTTCTTGTATTTTTAAAAATAATGTAGCCGTTGCCGAGGCATCCGCAAGCGCTGTATGCGCATGTTTCAAAGGAATGTCTAACTGTTCACATAATATTCCTAGATTGTATTTTTCAAACGTTGGGAAAAAGACTTGCGCAAGCTCTACTGTATCTACCCTCGGAGTCACTAATTCAAATCCTTCCCAAAAGAGGGCTTCTGCTAATAAATTAGCATCAAATTTCACATTATGAGCCACAAAAATGGCATCCTCAATCAACTCATAAATCTCACGAGCTACTTGAGAAAAGTCTGGCGCCCTGCTCAATCGCTTGTCTGTCAATCCTGTTAATTGGCAAATATGAGAATCCAGCTTCTCATGAGGATTCACATCGGTTTCATAAGTTTTAACAATCTGACCATTTTCAATCAGCACAATCCCGACTTGAATAATCTTTGCGTTGCTGCTGGCACTCGTTGCCTCTAAATCCACCACAGCATATTTTCTTTTTTCTTGTGTCATATTAGAAAAATTATACCATAAATCCAACTATTTCGTATCACGTTTTACGCCTTATTTTCCCTTGATAAATAGCTTGATATTTCTTTTATGTCATTTTTCATATTTTTTGCTAAACTATGAAGTGAAAGGAGTTCTCATGATAACGATTCATAAAACTTTAAACGCTCAAGCATACGAAAATACTTATTATTTAGAAAATGAGCATCATCTTATCGTAGTCGATCCAGGTAGTGACTGGGATAAAATTGCAGCAAAAATCCAAGAAATCAATAAACCAATTACAGCTATTTTGCTGACCCATACTCATTACGATCATATTATGAGTGTTGATTTAGTTCGTCAACATTTTGGACATCCACCTGTCTATGTCGCTGAAAGTGAAGCAACTTGGCTTTACACTCCGGAGTATAATCTATCTGGACTAGCTCGCCACCAAGATATTGATAACATCATTCTCCAGCCTGCCGATGTCTTTTTTGACTATCATAGTCCTTACAGTCTAGATGATTTTTATTTTTACGTCGTACCAACACCAGGACATTCAATCGGTGGTGTTTCAATCATCTTTCCTAACGAGCACTTTGTTTTAACTGGCGATGCTTTATTCTGCGAATCAATTGGTCGAACGGACCTCTATACTGGAAATATAGAACAACTCATTTCTAGCATCAAAAACGAGTTGCTGGTCTTGCCTGATTATGATGTTTACCCTGGTCATGGTCCTCAAACCACCATTGTTCATGAAAAAATGTTTAATCCATTTTTGCATTAAAAAAGCCCTCAATGAACTGCATCTCGAAAGTTAGATTTTTCTGTCTAACTTTCGGGTCAGGGTTCAATAGGGTTTTTATTATCACTTCTTTTTTAAATTTTCAAGAATCGTCTCATTGAGAGAACCGAGCCAAATGCTCCGATGATAATTCCTACTACAAAAAGGAAAGAAATCATCAATGGAATAAAGGTTTTGGGTACAATCATTGAAAGATTTTGACTAGCAAGAGATGGATTAAATGACTTATAGGTCATTTCGTAAATAAAATAGACCAAGCCAGCTGGAACAACTGCCCCAAGCAAGCCAATCCAAGCTCCTTCTAACAAGAACGGACCTCGAATGTAACTGTTTTTTGCTCCCACCAGACGCATGATTTGAATTTCACGACTGCGTGAAATAATCGTAATCCGAATAGTATTTGAAATCAAGAAAACAGCAATAAAGACTAAGAGGAGCGCTCCTACAATTCCCCATGTACGGATAAAATTAGCTAACGCAAAAATACGTTTTGTATTGGCTCCACCGTATTCTACTTCAGAAACCCCTTCCACTTTCTTCGCATTGTTTGCGACAGACGTGACGTATTTGGGGTCGGTTGTATCGACAATATAAGCGTCATGTAGGGGATTGGCATCTCCTTCAAAGAGTTTCCAATCTTTACCCATGACTTCTGTTAGTTTCTTTAATTGTTCTTGCTTGCTAGAAAATGTTACTGATTTCACATTTGACATTTTGTTGAGGGCATCATATACCTTATGGTAGTCCTCATTTTTGACTGTTTGACCTTCTTTTGTAATAGTCTCTTCATTGTCCGCTGTATCTGGTCGCATATAGACCATAACCCGCACATTATTTTCAATATCTGTTGCTAGCTTCGCCGTGTTTAAAATGACTGACACAAAGATTGCGACTAACCCTAGTGTAATCATCACGGAGCTGACTGCAGCAACTGTCATCCAACCATTTCGCTTCAAACTTTTGAGCGATTCAAGCAGGTGACTTAAAAATCTACTATTCATCGTATCCGTACTCTCCTTTTGCTTCATCACGCACCACACGACCATTTTCGATGGCAATAACGCGGTGACGCAAAGTATTTACAATTTGGCTATTGTGGGTCGCCATTAGAACCGTCGTCCCTTGCAGGTTAATTCGCTCCAGTAGATTCATGATTTCCCACGAATTATCTGGGTCCAAATTTCCTGTCGGCTCATCGGCAATCAAAACTTTAGGATTGTTCACAATCGCACGAGCAATGGCAATTCGCTGCTGCTCCCCTCCTGAGAGTTCATTTGGAAATGAACGGACTTTGTGTTTTAAACCAACCAAATCCAACACTTCCATAACGCGCTTTTTGATATTCCGACGGCGTTCTCCAATAACTTCCATAGCGTAGGCGATATTTTCATACACCGTCTTTTTGGGTAGCAATTTATAATCTTGGAAAACGACGCCAACATTACGACGCAACATTGGAATATCACGTTTTTTAATTTTAGCAAGATTAAAGCCAGCAACTTGCAGACTTCCCTTATCAACTTTCACTTCACGATACAATACTCGAATAAAAGTTGATTTCCCTGCTCCAGAAGGACCTACAATATAGGTGAATTCTCCTGGCTCTACTTCAATGGACACACCACGCAGGGCTGTTGTCCCGTTGTCATATTTTTTGACAACATCTCTCATTTCAATAATTGACATTTATTGTTAAGAGTTCCTTTCGTAAGATAGTTGAGGGAGTGGAATAAACAACCATGATTGCATTGCAATTATGGTTGTTTATTCCACTCTCGTAAATTTAATGTTTAGTTTAACCGCCATTTCAAGTAGGCATCGATGAAGCCATCTAAATCGCCATCCATGACTTTATCAACTTGGGCTACTTCATAACCAGTTCGATGATCCTTCACCATGGTATAGGGCGTAAAGACATAAGAGCGGATTTGACTTCCCCAAGAAATTTCTTTTTTGTCTCCCTTTAAGGAATCCACTTCAGCTGCTTTTTTTTCTTGCTCCATTTGGTAGAGTTTCGATTGAAGCAATTTCATTGCCCGATCACGGTTTCCATATTGTGTGCGGTCAACAGTGGATTGTGTCACAATTCCCGTTGGTATGTGGGTTAAACGAACACCGGTTGAAACTTTGTTGACATTTTGCCCGCCAGCACCACCGGAACGGAAAGTGTCCATCTTGATGTCTTCGTCTCGCACCTCAATTTCAATCGTGTCATCCAACTCCGGCATGACTTCCACTGAAGTAAAAGAAGTGTGACGACGATTAGCTGAGTCAAATGGCGAAATGCGCACCAAGCGATGAACTCCCATTTCAGACTTCAACAAACCATAGGCATGAGGGCCCTCAAAAGACAAGGTAACAGACTTAATTCCCGCTTCATCTCCCGCTTGATAGTCCAATACTTCAACCTTGAAACCATGAGCATTGCCAAAGCGTGTATACATCCGCAGCAACATATCCCCCCAGTCTTGAGCTTCTGTTCCACCAGAGCCTGGATGAATTTCAAGGATAGCATTGTTATTATCATAAGGTTCCGACAAGAGGAGTGTCATTTCATAGCTGGTCATTTTTGTTTCCAACTCTGCTAATTTTTCTTCCAACTCTTCCTGTACAGAATCATCCTCCGCTAGAAAATCAAGCAAAATCTCTGATTCGTCAAATAAATCAGCCATTTGCTGGAAGTTATCATAGGTTTGCTTAAGTTCGTTTAATTCTTGAGATGTTTTTTGCGCCGCAATATTATCATCCCAAAAATCAGGTTCTGTCATCTTATTTTCTAAGATTGCAATTTCTTCTTCCAGACCTTCTAAGTCAAAGAGACCCCCTGAAAGAAGCTAATTTTTCGCGATTTGCGTCAATTTTTTGACGAATTTCTGAAATATCCATACTTACCTCTTTTCACATATCGTTTTATTATATCACAAGTCAGTATTTTTTTCTAATTTCTGACAGAGTCCAATAATAGTTATTGTATAAAATTTCTAATTCTGAATCAAGAAATTTCGTTCTTTGTTACATGATTGTTAGATAGGTTGCCGTCTGGCTAAAAATATTAAGGGGATAGATATACCAAAATGATGCGTATGTAATGAGTTATGTTACAATCTCTTGTTCAAGAACTTCTAAAACGTCTGATTCTTGATTGCTTGGCGCTTGATACTTTGCTGTTTTCTTGACCTTTTCAGGAGCATTGCCATCGCATAGCTGTGACCCACATAAGCTAGCATTTCTAGGTCATTTCCACCGTCCCCAAAAGCCATCATCTCCTGTAGTGCAATACCAAAATGCTGACTAAGGAATTCAAGAGCAGAGCCTTTATGAACACCTCTTTGGATGATATCAATCGAACCATGTCCACTTGAAACTGCCTGAACGAGTTGACCAGTAACTTGATTTAGCTTTTCAAGGAGTTGATCTGTTTTTTCTTCTGGCACCAATAAAGCTAACTTGACAAAATCATCTTCTGGTAAATCCTGAAAATTAGAGATTTCTTTCAATGCATGATAATAAATTGCAATTTCTTCTTTGTACTGTTTGGGTGCTGACTTGATCAAATAAGCAGAATGAAGCCTGCAAAGAGTTGTCGCATTTTCTAATCCTTCTAACACAAGCACGTCTAAAACCTTTTCAATCTCTGTTCTAGCGATTTTTTCTTCTCGTAATAACTTCTCGCCTTCAAAAATTAGTGCTCCATTTTCTGAAACAATAATTAACTCATCCTGATATTTTGGGAAAAATGAAGCCAGTTAGGCATACTGATTGCCTGAAATGACGACTACTTTTATATCTTTTTCTTGCAATGGTCGATAAATTTTCTCAAAGCGCTCCACATCATAGGTATTGTCTGAGCGCAGAAATGTACCGTCCATGTCAAATGCTACTAATTTTATCATTCGTAGACCTCCACTTACTTCTATTTTACACCAAAAGACTTAAACTTTCCTATGATTTTTGACGAAAAATTTATTTCTTTCATTTTACCTCAAATATGCTACACTAGGAGCATGACAAATTTAGCATTTATGAGCGATCTTCATTTGGATTCAAACCAATTTACCGATAAAGACATCACCATTTTGATTGATTTACTAAAAAAGAAAAAAGTTGACCACATTCACTTTGCAGGGGATCTGTCTAATGATTTTGAACACATTAGTTTGCCTTTTTTACAAAAGCTCAAAAAATCCTTCTCCGTTTCTTACAATTTAGGCAATCATGACATGCTAGGAATGACAGAAGACGACATTTAACAGCACAATTTCAATGTACAATCATTTGGACAGACTCAGTTTATTAGCCTAGCAGGTTGGTATGACTATGGCTTCGTTCCCGAAAAAACACCTGAAGAACACAAACGGACCAAGCAATTTTTCTGGTTTGATAGACGATTGAACCGCAACACTGATGACCCTATACTCACTCAACAGGCCCTAGAACAACTTAAGAGAATTTTGACTTCTCTGAATGATCCTATTATCCTAGCTATGCATTTTGTTCCTCACAAAGATTTTCTTTACAATCACCCTTATTTTCAGCGCTTTAATTCTTTTCTGGGTAGTCAATCCTTTCATAATCTCTTTGTCAAATATGGTGTGAAAGATGTTGTCTTTGGTCATCTTCACCACCGCCACTCCGCTCGAATGATTGACGGTGTCTGCTATCATACAAGACCTCTTGGTTACATCCGCGAATGGCAGTTGACTCAGCAATTTTTTGAAGATTATCCTCAATACAAAATCCCTCAAATGTACCGTCTCCACAAACGCTATAATGCAGTACAAGACTTATCTCTTTTCCAATCATATAAGAAAAAGCACCTCCGAAAAGAACTAGAAGATGCCCTTATCATTTTTGATATTTAGTACGAAAACAACTGAATAGCTTCTCTTAGCTCGTCTGATAGAGCTTTTTCTTTGTCTAACTGAAGATAAACTTCTAACAAGCACGAACGAGCATTAGAAAATTGTAAGAAGTCTGTTGAGTTTTCTAGTGGAAAGTCAAGTGAAGTTAACCAAGCTGCAACTCTGGTTTGTGAGAGTCTTTCATTTAAAACAGCCTGATAGATGACTCGTGCCAAACGCCAGTCCTCATCACTGATAAAGCGCCAATTCACTCTTTTAAACATCTTTTCTAATACTTGTAGAACTTCATTTACTCGTGTTATAGGAAAATCTGGGTGACAAATAATCTCAACTAAAAGATCTGCACCATGAGCAAAGGCATGCACCCAACCATATTCTTCAGAATAGTCAGTCCTATCATTTTCATACAGCAAATAAGACATTCCTTGTTCAAATAGAGCCATTCTTTGCTGACTAGAAAGTCTTTTAAAATAAAGTGAATTTTTCTTAGCATCTGCATTTAGCAAATTAGCGAATAATAAAGCCGTAAAAGATCGAGTCAGAGTCGCTTGACCAACCTCTTCTTTTTTATACAAGAGTCCTTGTCGTTTTAGAGCCTCAATCGCTACAAAATCAAACTGTTCCTTTGTAAATAGTTGCTCTTGTATGGCTCTAGCTAGAGTAACAAAAATTAACTCATCTCGTATTTTATAATCAGGATGACCGATATAATCTAACATCCAAAGAATTTCTTCCCTTTCATAATGCACTTGATTATCAAGTAACTTCTGCTGTAAACTATCTTTTATTCTTACCATTTTATTCCTCGGCTAAGATGAAAAACTCACCATCCTGTTTAGGAAACTGTCCATAAATACTATTATTAATATCATCAGGCGCTAAATACTTTTTTGACCATTGACATATCGTTTCAAAAATTGGTATCACAGACTCTGCTTTTTCTATTAACTGATAAGTAACACGCATAGGGATTTCATTATATTGTCGTCTTTCTACCATATTATTTTGCATCAATTCTTTCAAAGTTCTAGAGAGAACAGTATCTGTAATATCTAGCATTTCTGCTTATAGTTAGTTACTCACTAATTTGGTAACATATTGCATTTAAAATAGCACTATTTTATAATAAATTCAAATAAAAGGAAAGGGAACTTAATACTATGTCTCAAGTTAAAGCATATTTACAAATCACTCTAGATATTCTGGATGAAAGTCGTCCTGCCGTAGCGAAAGTTTATAATGACTATCGCAAGCCATTTCTAGATACTATCGAAGGGGCTGTGAGCAAGAACTTACTTATTCGCACAGAAGATGTGCAAGTTTTACATGGTTTTGACTCTGTTGAGCACGCTCAAAATTATCTACAAAGTGATATGTTCAAAAATGATGTTTTTGTTGGACTTCAACCACTTTGGAAACAAGATCCAGATGTTCGTATTTATGGCTTGTAATAAGGACTTAAAATTGTCGTATTCACGGCAATTTTTTATTATAGTTTGACAATTAAAAAAGCCACCCGAAGATGACTTTTATGTCTTAAATGGCATTTTTATCCATGCCTAATTTACGTTGAACAAATTTAACAATTTCTACGATGATAATCATGGAGAAACTTCCAATGAGAACGGCTGCCCATTGTGAGAGGTCTAATTTTGTTACATGGAAAATTCCTTCTAGTGGCTCAACCAAAATGGTAGAAGCCAATAAAATGAATGAAACAAGAATAGACCAGTTGAAAGTTTTAGATTTGAATGGCCCAACTGTTAGAAGTGATTGATAAACAGATTTTACATTAAAGGCATGGAAAAGCTGGATTAGTCCAAGCGTTGCAAAGGACATGGTCAACGCATCCGCATGAATAGCTCTCATGTCACCAACATGAACTGGATTCATCAAAGCATAAGCATAAACACCGAGTACCAAAGCACCTTGCAAAAGCCCTTGATAAATAATCGAACTCATGACACCACCTGAGAAAAAGCTAGACTTACGACCACGCGGTTTATGCGTCATCACACCCGGCTCAGCTGGCTCAACCCCTAGTGCAATAGCTGGGAAAGTATCTGTCACAAGGTTAATCCAGAGAAGATGAACCGGCTGCAGCACATCCCAGCCAAAAAGAGTTGCAAGGAAAATCGTCAACACTTCTGCTGTATTGGCTGAAAGCAAATATTGAATGGTCTTTTGAATGTTAGAGAAGACTTTCCGTCCTTCCTCAACAGCCACGATAATCGTTGCAAAATTATCATCAGCCAGAATCATGTCAGAAGCACCTTTCGAAACTTCTGTCCCTGTAATCCCCATTCCGATACCGATGTCGGCTGTCTTCAAGGCTGGTGCATCATTTACACCGTCACCTGTCATAGCAACAACCTTGCCTTGATGTTGCCATGCTTTGACAATTCGCACCTTATGCTCAGGAGATACACGCGCATAGACAGAATATTGACCAACAACTTTTTCAAACTCTTCGTCTGACAATTCGTTAAGCTCAGCACCAGTCATGACATGGTCTTTACTATCATCATTGATAATTCCAAGACGTTTAGCAATAGCCTCCGCTGTGTCTTGGTGATCACCCGTAATCATAATCGGACGGATACCCGCTTCTTTAGCCACTCGAACAGCTTCAGCAGCTTCTGGTCGTTCAGGATCAATCATCCCAATCATACCTGTGAATATTAAATCATTTTCAAGATTTTCAGACGTTAAGTTTTCTGGAATTTCATCAATAATTTTGTAGGCACCAGCTAACACACGCAGAGCCTGATGAGCCATACCTGAGTTATTTTCCTTAATTAACTGAGTCGTTGCCTCATCAATCGGCGCAATATCGCCTGCCTTGTCACGAGCCACACAACGTTTTAAAAGTTGATCTGGCGCACCTTTTACAGCAACCAAGAATTTACCATCTGGCAAAGGATGAATGGTTGACATGAGCTTACGTTCAGAATCGAACGGCAACTCTGCGACACAAGGATATTTCTCTAAGAAAGCTTTAACATCATACCCTTTATCAAGTGCATACTGAACAAAGGCTGTTTCTGTTGGGTCACCAATGAGTTTTCCGTCTTGGTCAATTTTAGTATCATTAGCAAGGACAACCGAGCGTAGCAATGGCAAGTCGAGTCCAAGGTCAATATCTTGTTTTGCTTCATGCAAACTGCCGTCATAAAAGACTTTTTCAACTGTCATTTTGTTCATAGTTAATGTACCAGTCTTATCAGAAGCAATAATTTCAGTAGAGCCAAGCGTCTCAACTGCAGGAAGCTTTCTGACAATGGAATTTCTCTTCGCCAAAACTTGTGTGCCAAGTGCCAAGACAATGGTCACAATAGCAGGAAGTCCTTCTGGAATTGCTGCCACAGCAAGTGCGACTGATGTCATCAATTCGCCCAGCGGGTCTTTTCCTTGAACGAATACGCCGACCACAAAAGTGATTGCTGCAATGATTAAAATCGCATAGGTCAGCACTTTTGAAAGGCCATTTAGATTTTGCTTGAGTGGAGTATCTGTTTCATCAGCATTTTGGAGCATACCAGCAATATGACCGACTTCTGTAAACATACCTGTATTGGCAACGACACCCATTCCACGTCCATACGTAACGTTTGAATTTTGGAATGCCATATTGATACGGTCGCCAATACCTGCATCAGTAGCTACATCAACAGTCAGATGTTTTTCAACTGGAACGGATTCGCCAGTCAGAGCCGCTTCTTCAATTTTTAAAGAATTTGCTTCTAAAAGACGCATGTCAGCAGGTACCACATCACCTGCTTCCAGCATAACGATGTCTCCAGGGACCAATTCTTTTGAGTCTACTTTTGTCACATGCCCGTCACGCAGCGCACGCGCAGCTGGGCTAGACATAGATTTGAGTGCTTCAATTGCTTCTTCTGCCTTACCTTCTTGGTAAACTCCAAAAATGGCATTAATAATGACCACAGCTAGGATAATAATCGCATCTGCAATATCTTCACCACCTGAAGTCACAACCGAAAGAATAGCCGCAATCAGCAAAATAAGAATCATCAAATCCTTAAATTGCTCAACGAATTTCATCAGAAGGGATTTTTTCTCTCCCTCATCCAGTTCATTGCGTCCGTATTCATCTAAACGCTTAGCGGCTTCATTGCTTGATAAACCTTGCTCAGAAGTTTCTAAATTTTTTAAAACTTCCTCCGAACCTTGCGTATAAAACGCTTGGCGTTTTTGTTCTTTTGACAAAATATTTCCTCCTTTGATCCCTTTTTGACAAACAAAAAGAGACCTGTTTATTGCAACAAGTCTCGCTGTTTCATACAAGGCCGGAAATTGCTTTCGTATTGACGACCTTGTAACGGATATCCCGCTAGCTACTCCCTTGAGTGTTTTTATTATATCAAATTCTTCAATTTTTTCAAGCAAAAAAAGTTCAATTTCTATCTATTTTACCCAACAAAGAATAAGACGCAATAAATAAAATAATCGCTATGACAAGTGTCCCTGTTAGGTCAAAGAACATATTAAGCTTTGTCTTGTTATAAAAAACCAAATAAATCTGCTGAGAATAAAAATAGCCGCTATTACTAAACTAAAAAGGATTCTTCCCATCACTTTCTACCTCCACGAAATTTCCATTTGATAATCCGCAAAAGCTCGACCGCCATCAGGTGTTCTCAATTGATAATGCAGTTCAAGTGTCTGCTTTTTCAAATCAACCTGGTAATGACTTGTTTTTGTGATAAATTGCTGTATGCCGACCGGTGTGGGAATTCCAATCAAGGCTTCTCCTCCTTTGATAAACCGCATCAAAGATTTATGAGTAGAGAAGCGTGTCATGACTAGTTCTTCATCATGAAACTTCAGCACAACCTTCTCTCCTTCTTCATTTTTAAACAATAAATAATGATAAGCGCCCTTTTGAGTCCAATCTACAGCGTAACTTTGGTCAATTTGCTCTACTTGCTCATCCATTTGAATTCGATTTTGGATTCTAATTTTCACTCTTTAAATTTCCTCGTCTTCCTATTTCTTTTTTCATTTTAACAGAAAATCAAAAATATTTCTCCCATTTTTTCTTATACTTTTATTTTACCATAGCTCTGAATGGGAGAATTTTTGAATTAAAACAGCAAGTTTGAATCGCTATTTTCAGAGGTTATAGATTACTTTGTTATTTGGACTGCTAGACGAGATGTGGTATAATAGAGCCATGATTGAAAAAGTATTTCGTGATCCCGTCCACAATTACATTCATGTGGATCACCAAGTCATCTATGATTTAATAAACACCAAAGAATTTCAACGACTGCGCCGCATTAAACAGTTAGGAACTTCCGGCTATACTTTTCACGGAGGCGAGCACAGCCGTTTTTCGCATTGCCTCGGAGCATATGAAATTTCAAGACGAATTACAAAAATCTTTGACGAAAAATATCCAGAGGTTTGGGATTGTCATGAAAGCTTACTTGTCATGGCAACAGCCCTCTTGCACGATGTCGGTCACGGCGCTTATTCACATACTTTCGAGCGTCTCTTTGATACCGACCACGAGGAAATTACACGCCAGATTATCACAAACCCTGAAACAGAGATTAACAAAGTTCTGGTTCAAGTTTCGCCTGATTTTCCGGAAAAAGTAGCCAGCGTTATCAACCACACCTATCCAAACAAACAGGTGGTGCAACTTATTTCCAGTCAGATTGATGTCGATCGCATGGATTATCTCTTGCGAGACTCCTACTATACAGGCGCTTCTTATGGACAATTTGATTTAACACGGATTTTGCGCGTTATTTGTCCTGTTGAAAATGGCATTGCTTTCAAACGCCACGGCATGCATGCCGTGGAAGACTATGTCGTCAGTCGGTACCAGATGTATATGCAGGTTTATTTTCATCCTGCTAGTCGGGCAATGGAAGTGCTCTTGCAAAACTTGCTCAAGCGAGCTAAATTTCTCTACGAAAAGCAGAAAGACTATTTTGCACTCTCTTCTCCCAACCTCATTCCTTTCTTTGAAAAGCGAGTGACCTTGAAAGATTATCTAGCACTGGATGACGGCGTGATGAATACTTATTTTCAGGTCTGGATGACGAGTCCTGATACGATTTTATCTGACTTAGCACAGCGTTTCATCAACCGCAAAGTCTTTAAATCTATTATTTTTTCAAAAGAAAATGAGAAATATCTGAATGTCATGCGGAGCTTAGTTGCGGAAGTTGGCTTTGACCCTGATTATTACACTGCCATTCATCGTAATTTTGACTTACCTTATGATTTTTACCGTCCAGATGTCGAAAAACCACGCACTCAGATTGAAATTATCCAAAAGGATGGCAGTCTCGCGGAGTTGTCCACTTTATCCCCTATCGTCGAAACATTAGCAGGCACAAGGCACGGCGACAACCGTTTCTATTTCCCAAAAGAAATGCTGAAAGAAGCTGGACTTTTTAGTGAAAATAGTAAAACTTTCTTGTCGTATATCAAAAACGACCAATTTATATATGGAGAAGCATACGAACATGAGTATTAAACTAGTTGCCGTTGATATTGACGGAACCTTATTAAACACCAAAAGAGAAGTCACACCAGAAGTTTTTTCTGCTGTACAAGATGCCAAAGCTGCTGGAGTAAAGATTGTCATTGCAACTGGACGCCCCATTCCAGGAGTGAGAAATTTACTTGAAGAGTTACACCTAAACGAGCCAGGTAATTATGTCATTACCTTCAATGGCGGGCTGGTTCAAGATACAGTTACAGGGGAAGAATATATCAAAGAAACTCTAACCTACGATGATTATTTGGATATTGAATGTCTCAGTCGCAAATTAGGGGTTCACATGCACGCTATCACCAAGGACGGTATTTATACTGCTAACCGTAACATTGGAAAATATACCGTTTACGAAGCCGGACTGGTCAATATGCCAGTCTACTACCGCACTCCAGAAGAGATGGTAGACAAAGAAATCGTCAAAATCATGTATATTGACGAACCAGAAATTTTAGATCAAGCAATCGCCAAACTCCCTAAAGAATTGTATGACAAATACACACTCGTGAAATCTGCACCTTTTTACTTAGAAATTGTCAAAAAATCCGTCAATAAAGGGGCTGCAGTCGTGCATCTAGCGGAAAAATTAGGATTGACAAAAGAGGAAACCATGGCAATTGGTGATGAAGAAAATGACCGTGCGATGCTAGAAGTTGTGGGAAATCCTGTTGTAATGGAAAATGGGACTGACGAGTTGAAGAAAATTGCCAAATATATCACCAAATCAAACGATGAATCCGGCGTTGCATACGCTATTAGAGAGTGGGTTTTAAACTAATGTACACTTATAAAATAGGAATATCTGCTCAAGAACACGATGATTTTGTTAAGAAAAGTTCTCAAACCAACTTGCTTCAAAGTGCTTCTTGGGCAAAGGTCAAAGATAATTGGGACAATGAACGAATTGGCTTTTACAAAAATAACCAATTAGTGGCTTCTGCTAGTATTCTCATTAAGCCTTTGCCGCTCGGTATGACTATGCTTTATATTCCTCGCGGTCTTATTATGGATTATCAGAATCAAGAATTACTGCAATTTGTCCTGACTTCCTTGAAACAATTTGCTAAAACTAAAAAAGCCCTTTTTATCAAGTTTGATCCGAGTCTTTTCCTCGTGCAGGCTCAAATCGGAGAAAACAGAAAAGAACAGCAAGAAACACTTGACGTGATTCAAAATCTCCAGAAAGCGGGAGCTATTTGGGTGGGGCGAACAGAATCACTTGATGAAACGATTCAGCCACGTTTTCAAGCAAATATTTATAAGGATAATTTCAGCGAAGAACTTTTATCAAAAAGTACACGCCAAGCCATTCGCACTGCACGAAACAAAGGCATTCAAGTCCAGTTTGGTGGCAAAGAACTTTTGGATGATTTCTCTGCTTTGATGAAAAAAACCGAGAATCGAAAGAGTATTCACTTGCGGGGGAAGGACTATTATCAAAAACTCCTTGATACTTACCCAGAGCATTCCTATATCACACTTGCAAGCATTGACCTAAATGAGCGTCTAGAAAGTCTTCAAGCTCAAAAAGCCAAAGCTGAAAAAGAAGCCAGCAAATTCACTGAAAAAACTAAACCTGGTAAAATTGAAAACAATAAGCAAGAACAAAAACGACTGCAAGAAGAAATGGATTTCTTGTCAGAAAAAATAGCACAGGGAGCAACTATTGTTCCTCTCTCTGGAACTTTGGTTCTCGAATATGGTGCCACTTCTGAAAATATCTATGCTGGAATGGATGAAGAATACCGCCGCTACCAGCCAGCTCTCCTCACTTGGTATGAAACAGCAAAGCACGCCTTTGACCGTGGGGCGAACTGGCAAAACATGGGTGGTGTTGAAAATGATTTAGACGGCGGACTTTATCACTTTAAGTCCAAGTTCAATCCAACCATTGAAGAGTTTGTCGGTGAGTTTAACTTGCCAACCAATCCACTCTATCATCTCTCTAACCTTGCCTATACTTTGAGAAAGAAATTCCGCAGCAAACACTAAGAAAGGAATCGTATGACATTCAAACGACTTAGTCAGGAAGAATTTGTAAACCATAGCGCGTCTTGCACTCAACGTTCTTTTATGCAAACAGTAGAAATGGAAATGCTCTTAGCGAAACGCGGTTTTACTTGCCAATATGTCGGTCACACAGATGAACACGGTGAATTAACCGTTTCAGCCGTGCTCTACAGTATGCCCATGACAGGCGGACTGCACATGGAAATCAATTGCGGTCCTGTTTCAACAAATCCTCACGACCTACAAGCTTTTTACCGTGAACTCAAGACCTACGCCAAAGAAAATGGTGCTTTAGAGCTAATTATCAAACCTTATGAAACTTATCAAACATTTGACAGCAATGGTCAACCTACTTCGCCCGAAAAAACAGAATTGATAAAAGAGTTGACAGACTTAGGTTATGAATTTGATGGATTGCAGACAGGTTATCCAGGCGGCGAACCTGATTGGCACTATGTCAAAGACCTGACTGAACTAACTGAAAAAGATCTGCTCAAATCCTTCAGCAAAAATGGTAAATCGACTGTAAAAAAAGCCAATACTTTCGGCATTCAATTAAAAAAATTGAAGCGAGATGAATTAAATATTTTCAAGGAAATCACTTCTGCCACTTCCGAACGGCGTGAATATAGTGACAAACCTTTGGATTATTACCAAGATTTCTACGATGCTTTTGGCAATCAAGCGGACTTTATGATTGCAACGCTTAATTTTCAAGATTATCTGCAACATCTGCAACATGATCAAGAAAAACTAAAACAAAAAATTAAAAAATTAAAAGCGGATTTAGAAAAAAATCCTCAGTCAGAGAAAAAACACAATCAACTGCGTGAATTCTCCAGCCAATTTGAAAGCTTTGAAACACGTAAAGCCGGAGCACAAGAATTGATAGATAAATATGGAATGGAAGACCAAGTGCTTGCTGGCAGCCTCTTCCTCTATACACCACAAGAAGCGACCTACCTCTTTAGTGGTTCCTATCCTGAATTTAACAAATTTTATGCCCCAGCGCTTCTCCAAGAATATGTCATGAAAGAAGCTATCAAGCGACATATTCCCTTTTACAATTTTCTTGGTATTACAGGAATTTTCGATGGCTCAGACGGCGTGCTCCGTTTCAAGCAAAATTTCAATGGCTACATTGTTCGCAAAATGGGCACCTTCCGCTATTATCCACAACCACTTAAATTTAAAATTCTCAGTTTGATTAAAAAACTGCTACGGCGCGCTTAAAACTCTCAAACAGCTTTTTGAGAGTTTTTAAATATTCGTATTTTAGATAGGACTTATCAAATATGCTGAAACGATTTATTTCAAAAAAACTACTAGCGATTTACTTTCTGTTTATCGTGCTGACATGGATTGAGTCAGTTTTAAACCCAACGCTCGTTCGGATGATTATTGATAGTTTTCAAACGAAAAATTTAAAAATTCTCTGGCAAATCTTGATGTTGGGAATTCTTGGAAATATGCTGATTGTCTTAGGTTTAGCAGGCAAACGCTATTTTTATGCAAAAGTCATTGCAGATTTCAATGCAAATATAAAAGGAAAGATGTTTGCTACTTTTTTGTACTTGAATTTACAATCTAAGTGCAAAAAATGAAGATATTCTTTCTGACTTGGAAAATGATGTAAAGCAAATTGATATCTTTTACCATTCCTCGTTGAATTTCACTAGCAATAAAATTATTGTGGACAACATCGTTTGAAAATTTTAAAATTCGCCCCGTTGTAAAATGAAGTGTAATAAAAAGGCTAGCATAAATATCCTGACCTTTTTTAACTTCCACTATTATCCATCTAAAAACTTCCACCACTGCCCCCGTGACTTCTGTCTGATGAAGATGTATGTGTGCTACTACCCCCAGAATCACTGGAGCTGCTAGGCTCCAGTTTTGCTTTCTTATCTACATTTGAGTAGAGGAAGAATTCTTGAGCATTGGTAATCTGGAGACTATTTTTCTTGATGTAATCAGTGGCTCCGGTTTGATGATAGACAGATTTGAGCTGACCTTTCATTCCTGTTACGATGAGAAAGGCGATACCAAAGCCAATAGCCAATGCTCCAGGAATCCAGTACCAACTTAAAGGCTCCTTAGGGAGACTTTTTTACATCATAAGGCTGCCCTTTTCGTGCTTGAGTGAGGAATTCATCACACTGCTCAGCGTAGGTTGTAAAAGCAGCATTGTAGTCACCATCTTTTAAATCAGGCAAGAACTGCTTTGATAGGTAGTCTAAGCCAGCATCGGTAAAAGCAGTGATGCCGTAGCCTGTCGTTGAAATATGCCACTTCCGTTCTGCCATACTGATTAAGAAAAGCACCCCATCATGATTTTTTCCTTGACCGTAGCCATTGTAGTCGAAGTAGTCATCTGCGAAGTCTTGAGCACTTTTTCCTTCCAGACTCTTAACGGTCACGACAACGACATCACATTTTTGGCGTTTGCTAACATCTTTGAGCTTTGCTAACAAGGCTTTTTCTTGATCCGGCTTCAGCAAGTCCGCTTCATCTACCAGTAATGGATTGGCCGATGCATTGAGCAATTTGGTTACTTTATTGAGATAATACCGAACACCGCTATAAATATTTTTCCCACTCTCAAAAGCTTTCCAAAGTATGTCGTCACTCTTTGCTCCTAGCTTTTCTTTAGCGTTTCCGGCATAATATAGGATCCATTCTTTTTTTCTTTATCAACAGCAAGGAGAATACCTTCAGCTGTGCCTGCAGATTCTTGATAAACCTTTTCAGCATCAGACAAAATACCATCTTCACCTACTGATTTTGCTGCCAAAAAGTAAACTTTAAAATGATATTGTTCTTCAATAGCTTTAGCCGCTTTGTTAATCTCTGTTATTTCCTTGCTTGAAAAGGCTGAGACTTCATCACGAATATAGCTGGTTTCTTCTGCACAGACAGTCCCAATCATGAGAAAGGAGAGAAGAAGAGTTGTCAGTAATGTTATGAATTTCTTCAACATAATCTCATCCTCCCTTCTTACAGTAAGTGAATCAGCCATACAGCCGCATAACTAACTATACTTGCCGCCACGCCCAGTCCGATTAGCCAACGTCTATAAGCTTGCTTGTCTAAGGGCAAATCTCCGACGAATTTACCAGTCTGACCATTCATCGCAAAGACAAACTTTTTGCCCCTCCAAGTCGTATTTAAGAGCCAAACTGGATAGAGAACATACTTAGTTGAACCATTTATCAAGCGAATATTCGAAGATTCTGGGGTAACGGTAGAAAACCCCGTAACTGTATCTTCAAAGGCTTCCTCCGTGCTTTGCTTGACACGGCTGTTAGCATGAGTAATGCTCTCCTCGGCTCCGACATCATATTTATCTGCTAGGTATCCTGCTAGGTAAGCTGTCTGAAAATCAACAGCTTCTGAAAAATCAAAGGGTTCAATGGATTCCATTAATTGATCATCCAATTTACTTGAACCGTCTACCGGGATATGTTCAAACGCTAACTGACCGGAACGAATAACTGAAAAATAGCTTGTTTCGGTATAGTCATACTCACTATCACTCCATGTTCTAATCCTGCTTGCTTTATAATGAACATCCGCATCTGCTTCTGTGTCAAAAAGCCAGAACGGAACATACCCCCCCTTTACTTCATCAATATGATTTTGGTCTTTAAAAACTTTTGGCAAGAGACGTTTCCCCATGAGATGCTTGTTCAGATTCGCCTTTGCTGCCTTTTTATCTAATTTGAATGGAATCACATAATCTGGCTTTAAATCACCAGCAAAGCGTCCCCATCATAACAACAGGATTATCGCAGAATGGACACGAAGTGGCTGCTGTTGACTCGTCAGCAACAATTTCACCACCACAAGATTTACAGACATAAACTGATAGCTGATCAATCTCGCCCGTATCCCATTCACCACCAGCCTGCGTACTCCAGGTCATATTTTCATCAGTCTGGGTTTTTAATTGTTCATCCAATTCCTTCAAACTTGACATATCCAATTCGGAATCACAATAAGGGCACTTCATTTTCTGGATTGAACTATTAAATTCAAGAGCACCACCACAATTTGGACATTTATATTCTTGTAAATCAGCCATGATGACCTCCTTTCTACTGTCATCGAGCTATGAGATAGTTAGAAAAGCTTTTAAACAAGGTCATTTTCATCAAATACATTGCCACATTCAGGGCAGAATTTAGGTGGATTATAAGCATCTTCTGGTTGCCAGCCACAATTGCTACAACGATATTGACGGCGGGTTTCTGGTTTCGGTTGACCACAGTTTGAACAGAATTTACCATTATTGACAGTCCCACAAGTACAAGTCCAGCTGTCACTCACAGGTTTTGGTGAACCGCATTCAGGACAGAATTTACCTGAAGCTTCATGTCCATTTGGACAAGTCAATTTATCTGCAGTAGTTTGGGTTTGAGAGGTTGCACTCGCTGTTTGCGTTTGCTGACTAGCTGCTTGCTCTTATCCCATCGCAAAAAGATTTTGAGCATTCATGCCGCCTGCGCCCGCTGCCATTCCTACTCCCATAAAGCCAGTCATCGCACCGCCTGGATTTTCAGCCGCTGCTTTCATAGCATCTGCCTGTGCACCGACTAAGGTAGCCGCTGCCATGGTTGGGTCCTTCATAATAGCCACACGTTGAGCCTGCTTAATCATTTCAGCATCTTCGTCTGGAAGAGTTACTGAACCAAGAGCTACACTGACGACTTTCAAGCCATGAAGCTCGCCCCATTTGCTAGAGAGTGCTTCATTCATAGCATTTTCAAGTTCTGTATTGTGGCTAACGATTTGATTTGGCCGCAATTCTAGATCAGATAATGCAGCGAAAGCTGGTTGGAGGGCACTGATAAATTCGGTTTTTAGCTGTGATTCTAATTCTTCACGCAAATATTCTTTTTCGACATTGCCACAGACATTGGTATAGAAAAGAAGTGGGTCTGCAATCTTATAAGAATAAACACCAGAACAACGGACAGAAACATCCACATCTAAGCCGATTTTTGAATCCACCACACGAAACGGAATCGGATTTGGTGTGCCAAACTTATTATCAATCAGCTCTTTTGTATTGAAATAATAAACACGTTGATCTTTGCCTGTGTCACCACCATAAGTGAACCGTTTTCCGATTTGTTTGAAGGTCTTCTTAATGGAATCACCTAAATTACCTGTAAAAATACTCGGCTCGCTAGAAGTGTCATAAGTGAATTGACCAGGCTCAGCACAGACTTCAACAATTTTTCCTTGCTCAACAATCATCATACACTGACCATCTGCAACAGCAATTCCAGAACCATTCGAAATAATGTTGTCGCTGCCCTTCGTATTAGATGAACGTCCAGATACTTGCTTTTGTCCTTTGACCACCATGACGGACTTGTCCATGGCATCACAGTAAAAGAATTATTTCCATTGGTCAGCCAATACGCCGCCTACGGCACCAATTCCTGCTTTAATGAGTCCCATAAGAATCTCCTTTCTCTCTTTAAAAAGCATGTTTCCGCTACCTTAAACTGTACTACTGAACGACATCATCTCCTTTATCATAAATTTGTAAATTTTTACAAAAAATCATACGCTAACTGGCAATATTTGTCTTTTTATCGCAACATAATTAGCTGTATGAAAGCGTTTTATCTCCAAAACTATTTTACCATATTTTTATAAAATTGTAACTATCAAAAATATGAAAGCTATTTTTGGATTTATAAAACGCCAGAACTTAATCGTATAAATAAAAAAACGAATAATTCCGATGTTCTGACTAACAGAATATCGAAACTGTTCGTTTTTTGTATGATTTTTATGCAACTCTCTTAGATTTCATTTTTTGAAATCCTTGTAGAGACAAGCACAGATCTATCTCACTTAAAGTATATGACATTATACTTTTTCAGGAACAACTGCAAGTAATTCTTGAATAGCTGCTTGGTTGCTTCCTCCAGCCATAGCCATGTTTGGTTTACCACCACCACGACCATTTACGATTGGAGCAAGTTCCTTGATTAAATTGCCAGCATGAATATCTTTTGTCTTGCTAGCCACAAGGACATTCACTTTCTCACCAATGGCTGCCACAAGGACAAGAACGTCTGAATAGTCTTTTTGTTTCCAAGTGTCTGCAAAAGTGCGTAGAGCACCCGCATCAGATACAGAAACTTGGCTGGCAATAAAGCTGTGTCCATTAGCTTCCTGAACATTCTTGAAGACTTCACCTGAAGCTGCTGCTGCTGCTTTTTCTTTCAGTTCAGCATTTTCTTTTTGCAATTGGCGAAGTTGTTCTTGCAAGGCTTCAACCTTATGCGAAACTTCTTTCATTTGTGGGACTTTCAGTGTCGTTGCAATAGCTTTCAAAGCATCTTCTTCCTCACGGTAAGCTTCAAATGCTTCTTTGCTCGTCACAGCGAGGATACGACGAGTTCCTGAGCCAATTCCTTCTTCTTTGATAATCTTGAAAAGACCAATTTCAGAAGTATTCTTCATGTGAGTACCGCCACACAACTCAATAGAGTAATCTCCAATTGTCACCACACGAACTTCTTTTCCGTATTTTTCTCCAAAGAGAGCCATCGCACCCATTTCTTTAGCCGTATCAATGTCTGTTTCAATCGTTTTGATGTCAATCGCTTCCCAAATTTTTTCATTAACTTCTTGCTCAATGCGACGTAGCTCTTCTGCTGTAACTGCTTGGAAATGAGTGAAGTCAAATCGAAGAAATTCTACTTCATTGAGAGAACCTGCTTGCGTTGCGTGTTTGCCTAAAACATTGTGAAGAGCCGCATGAAGCAAGTGTGTTGCTGTGTGATTCTTCATAACACGGTGACGACGATTGTGGTCAATTTCAAGCTTATATTCTTGGTTTAGCGTGAGTGGTGACACCACTTCTACCGTATGGAGCGGTTGTCCATTCGGCGCTTTTTGAACATCTACGACTTGTGCAACGAGATTGCCTGCAAGGTCAAAGATTTGTCCGTGGTCTGCTACTTGTCCGCCCATTTCAGCATAAAATGGCGTTTCTGTAAAAACGAGGTAAGCTTTACCAGAAGCCACTTCTTCTACTTCTTTATCATCTGCCACAATCGCAACCAACTCCGCAGATAAAGCCTCTTTTTCATAGTTAAAGTGGCTTTCAGTTGTAATGTTTTGCAAGGTTTCATTTTGCATGCCCATAGATCCACCTTTAACCACACTAGCCCGTGCGCGTTCTTGCTGCTCTTTCATAGCAGCTTCAAAGCCTTCGCGGTCTACTGTCATACCAGCTTCTTCGGCAATTTCTTCGGTCAATTCTACTGGGAAACCATAGGTGTCGTACAGTTTAAAGACATCCGTTCCTGAAATAACAGACTGTCCCTTTACCTTTAACTCTTCTACAATACTTTGTGCAAAGTGTTGACCTGAATGAAGCGTGCGAGCAAAAGATTCTTCTTCACTTTTAATGATTTTTTCGATAAAATCTTGCTTTTCAAGCACTTCTGGATAATAGCTTTCCATAATTTTTCCGACAGTTGGAACAAGTTTATAAAGGAAAGGCTCATTGATTCCTAATTTTTGACCATGCATCGAAGCACGACGGAGCAAACGACGCAGAACATAGCCACGTCCTTCATTTCCTGGAAGCGCACCATCGCCAATAGCAAATGACAGAGAGCGGATATGGTCTGCAATGACCTTGAAGCTCATATTGTCACCATCTGGATTGTAATTCTTACCAGATAACTTCTCTACTTCACGAATAATCGGCATGAAAAGGTCTGTTTCAAAGTTGGTCTTTGCCCCTTGAATAACAGCTACTAAGCGCTCTAGACCTGCACCCGTATCAATATTTTTGTGCGGCAACTCCTTGTATTCACTTCTTGGAACAGCTGGATCAGCATTGAATTGGGACAAAACAATATTCCAAATTTCAATATAACGATCATTTTCAATATCTTCTGCAAGCAAACGAATTCCTTGATGTTCAGGGTCAAATGCTTCCCCACGGTCAAAGAAGATTTCTGTATCTGGTCCAGAAGGTCCTGCACCAATTTCCCAGAAATTGTCTTCAATTGGAATCAAATGACTTGGATCGACACCAACTGAAATCCAACGATTATAAGAATCATGATCATCTGGATAGTAAGTCATGTAGAGCTTGTCTTTTGGAAAATCAAACCAATCAGGACTAGTCAAGAGCTCAAATGCCCATTCAATCGCTTCATCACGGAAGTAATCACCAATAGAAAAATTCCCCAGCATTTCAAACATAGTATGATGACGTGCTGTTTTTCCGACATTTTCAATGTCATTCGTCCGAATCGCTTTCTGCGCATTGGTAATCCGTGGATTTTCTGGAATAATAGTCCCGTCGAAATATTTCTTTAATGTTGCAACGCCAGAGTTAATCCAGAGTAGAGTCGGGTCATTGACCGGTACTAGACTAACAGACGGTTCGACAGCATGTCCTTTTGAGGCCCAAAAATCTAGCCACATTTGGCGTACTTGAGCACTTGATAATTGTTTCATTTTCTTCTCCTTAAAACATTTCTCTAACTGATTTTTCTATTGCCCATGTGAGTTTTAAGAACTACTTTCAAGAGCTTCTACATAGTCAATAGCCACACACAATGAAACCACTAAATCCGCGTAGGCATCTTCATAAACTACAACTTGATAAGCGGACATCAGGTGCAAGAGTTCTTTTGAAATCTCTGCAATCACTTGTCCCTGCGCATCCAGCAGACGAAATTCTAAATCCCAGATATTCCCCTCGATGCGCAGATCTAAGTTATCAAATTCATATTTATCTCGTAAAAAAGTGAATTTTTTACGGATATAAAAACTCGAACCATTGCGCAATTGAATTTCAAATTGAGGTAAGACTGTTAGCACAGTCTTTTGAATTTGGCTGACCACTTCACCCTTGTCATCATAAATCGTAAAAGTTTTGGGAATTTTTAAAAAGCTTCCCTCCACTTGATAATCAATGTTCCCACGATCATCTTTGATGTCAAATTTCTCACCACCAAAGCGAAATTTTTGTTTTACAAGATAAGTCTTCATGACGGTTCCTCGCAAAAAGACAAGTCCACTAGACGAAGGGCGAAAAACCGCGGTACCACCTTCATTCAATGAACTTGTCATTCTCATTATATATGCAATTTTTCCTTTGAGTAGCATGATTTTCGTTCTTACATGGCTTGCAGCACCGCCAATTCTCTGAACTAAGAGGTCAAAAATCAATTCTCAATAGTCCTATTATACTCACTTATGAGCTTTTCGTCAACTTATTTTGATGAAGATGACGAGCTAGATGTTGATTTGCTATCTGACTTGACATATTGTGAGAACAGATTTTGGAAAGCTTGATCTTTCACCTTAATATTGGCTGCTTGTAATTCTTTGGCAACAATTTTTTGGATAAAGGTTCGATCATTTTGTTTTTGTGTCAAGATAACATTTTTCAGTTGTTTCTTGTAGTCTTTCCAGTTTGCTGATTTTTCAGACTTACTATTTAGTTTCACAATATAATAACTTGAAGAATAGGTTGATGATTTAACGGTGATAACATCAGAAATACCGTTTGCTTCAAGGGAAAAAGCCACTTTTTTAACAGCATCTGGAACATCTGTTGAAGCTGAGTCAAACTTCACTTCCCCACCCTTATCTTTGGTCTTCGTATCCGTAGAATTTTCCTTGGCAATTTGTCCGAAATCAGCACCTTCAGCTTTTGCTTTCTCCAATACTTCCTTTGCCTTATCTTCGCTATCTACCTTGATGATTTGAGCAGTCACTTCTGGTGTATAAGATTCGTATGCTTTTTTATAGTTTGCATCTGTCAATTCTTTTTCAGCTGCTTTTTTGACAGCATATTCGACCAATTTATTGGTTCTGATTTGTTCACGATAAGTATCTTCCGTCAATCCTGCTCTTGCCAATACTTGTTGGAAAGCAGTTCCGTAAGTGCTCTTACTCTTATTGAACGTTTCATTGACTTCTTTTTCTGTAACATGTTTACCATAGCTCTTTTCAAAAACTTCTTGAATGGTCATATTGAGAAGTACTTGTTGAGCAGCTGCATTATTTTTTACTTTGTCATAGAAATCATTGACAGTAATTGTATTTCCTTTCATCGTGATAATATCTTTACCACCAGCTTGCGAGCATGCCGCTAATGTTACAACTGACAAAAGCGTAATGGCTCCTGCTAGAATTTTTTTCTTCATTATGAAAACTCCTTTTTTTAATTCACTTTCTTATTGTACCATAAAATAGATTTAATATCTTAAATTTTCCTAAAAACTTTGAAAATTTAGGAAAATATTAAGAATCTCATTTTTTTCTAATCATCAGAATGCCGTCGCCAAGTGGTAGCAAGGTTGAAGTCAATTCAGGCTGATTCAGTGTTTTATCAAATAATTGGTGCAACCCTCGATAAATCGTTCGTTGACCTCGGCGAACTTCCTTAATGTCTTTCGCTATATCACCACCCTGGAAAACATCGTCTATGATGATAATCCCTCCTGAAGCAAGACGCTTCAGAACTTCCGGCAGAAAGACAACGTATTTGGACTTAGCAGAGTCCATAAAGACAAAGTCATAGCAATCTTTCAAATGAGGAAGAATATCCATTGCATCTCCTTCCAGCAATGTAATTTGCCTGCGCTTATCAAACTTGGAAAAGTTCGCTTTGGCAAGAGCAATCATTTCTGGATTTCGATCAATCGTTGTGATTTGTGCGTGCGGTGCATGTTCTGCCATTAAAAGAGCTGAAAAACCAATGGCTGTCCCAATTTCCAAAATCTTCTGTGGCTGTAAAGTTTCTAACAGAAAACGAAAATAGGCAACTGTTTCGTGAGGAATAATGGGAATATTTTCTGCATGAGCAAAAGTTTCGAGCTCTTTTAAGGAGCCCGAAACTTGCTTTTGCCGTGTCCGCATAAAATCGACGATTTCTTCTTTGACAACGGGACGACGCATATTGTGATTGGCATTTTTACTATAGGATTCAACCATTTTATGCCAGTCCTAACTTTTCTACGAGTGCTTCAAATTCATCAAGACGACGTTCAAAGACTGCAAAAGCAGCATTGAGGTAGTCTTCTTTTTCCATATCTACACCAGCTTTTTTAATGACATTTAGCGGATAATCAGAATTTCCTGCTTTCAAGTAGTTGAGATACTTCTCTTTATCTTCTTGCGTTCCGTTAACAATCTTATCTGCTAAGGCAGAAGCAGCTGAGAAACCGGTTGAGTATTGAAAAACATAGTAATCATAGTAGAAATGCGGAATCCGTGCCCATTCGTATTGAATTTGTGGGTTGTCTTCTTTCGTCAAACCATAATATTTTTCATTCAAATCTGCGTACAAATCATTCAAAAATTCACTCGTCAAGACTTGACCTTCTTGGTCAGCTTTGTGAATGGCATGTTCAAACTCGGCAAATTGAGTTTGGCGGAAAACAGTTCCACGGAAACCGTCCAAGAAATGATTCAGAATCGCAAAGCGGGTTTGATCGTCATCTACTTCTTCCAATAATTTCTCCGTCAGGATATTTTCATTGGTCGTAGAAGCAATCTCAGCTAAGAAAATAGAATAATCTCCGTAAACGTATGGCTGATTTTCACGAGTATAGCTAGAATGCATACTGTGACCTGTTTCATGAACCAGCGTGAAAAGATTGTCCAACGTATCTTGCCAGTTGAGCAACATAAAAGCATTGGTATCGTAAGAACCACCAGAATAAGCCCCAGAGCGCTTGCCTTGGTTTTCATAAACATCAATCCAACGATCTGAAAAGGCTTCTTTTACTCGACCTAGATAATCTTCTCCAAGGATAGCTAAGACTTCTTCTGCTTTCATCAAGGCTTCCTCATAAGTAAATTTGTAATCTGCTTCTGACAATGGTGTATAGAGGTCATACATTTTCAAATCAGAAAGGCCTAAAATCTTTGCACGTAGGGCAATGTAGCGATGTAAGAGTGGCAAGTGTTTGTTGACCGCAGACACTAAGCTATCATAAACACTTTCTGGAATAAAGTTAGCAGACAAAGCAGCTTCACGCGCAGAAGAAAAATTACGAACTTTGGCATTGTAATTATGAACTTTAACATTCGTTTGGAGTGTCTTAGCATAAGTATGTTGGTATTGCTCATAGACGCTGTAAAGCGCTTCATAAGTTTCCTTGCGGACTGTACGATTTTTCGACTCCACTAAACTAATGTAATTTCCGTGCGTCAATTGCACTTCATTTCCTTCTTCGTCGTGCACGGTTGGAAAGACAATATCAGCATTATCTAAGATTCCAAAAGTTTCACCCGCAGCACTAAAAATTTCACCAGCTCCTGCTAACAATTCTTCCTCACGTTGAGAAAGGATGTGAGGTTTCTTTTGCAGTAGCTTATCAAAGAAATGCTGATAGATTTGCAATTCGGGCTTTTCAGCTAAGAAAGTCTGATATTGCTCGTCTGTGATTGCCATAAATTCTGGCTCATAAAAAGCAAAGGCCTGTCCGAACTCACTATAAATGGCCATTCCTTTGGCTTGGTATTCTTGATATTTTGCCACGCGCGTATCTTGGTCATTTTTCATGTGAGCATAGGAATAGAGTTTTTCGATACGACGCATCAAGTCCAATTGGATTTCTGTTGTTTTTAAAAGGCTGTCAGATGAGTCCAAAAGATGCCCTGCTAAGCTGCTGGCTTCTTTTAATTCTTTTGAAACTTGAGTTAACTCTGCCTCAAAAGCTTCATCTGTTGTGAAAATCGTTGTTAGGTCCCAAGTGTATTTTTCTTCAATTTCATTTCTTTGTTTTGCCATAAAATTTCCTCCGTCCTTCCTATTCTATCATAAATATTGCCAAAAATCTTTGCATAAAAAGCTGGAGGATAGAGAATTTGGAAATTTTTATTTTTTTCTTTTTCATAATAAGCTGAAAATTGCTGGTAATAAGGTGTGAGATCTTGAAAAATCTGGCAGAAAGAGCTGGAACGAACAGGTTGGACTTGCGGGTAAAAGTCACTAGCCGTTTTGGTTAATAAATTATCACCCGTTTGATACAATTCTGCCTGCCATTTCATCCATTTGGGCTGCTGATAATAGAGCTGCTGGCGCACATAACTGCAAATATTTTTATCTTCTTTTGCCAGAAAACTCGTCATTTCCTGCTTGCAGAATGGCTGACGAAAGATGTCTAAAAGGTTTCCTTTACCAAAAGCAAAACTTTTCTCCTTATACTGAACCTTGCCATGCAAATCTTCATGAATCAAGTATTTAAGCCTCAAAAGCTGTTGCTGTTCGTCTAATTCCCATAGATGAAAGCCCATATTTTGACTGAAATAGAGAAAGTCCTTTTGTAAATTGGTCAAGGAATCTTTCAGCCAAAGTTTCTTTCCCAAGAGCCAAAAGACGCGATAACCATGCTGACGATAACTGTCCGTACGCTCTTTTAAGCGTTTTTGACTAAGCGAGCTACACTGAACTTCAAGCGCAATTTGTTTTTCAACTAACAAATCTGCGATTTGCTGCAATTCTGGTAAATAAGCTTCTACTTGAATCGCATGATTGGATTTTCTAGCCCAAGTAAACAAAGCAGTTTTCAGATTTAGGTGCTCTGCACTTTCATTTTCCGTAGAAAAATGGCAGTTTTTCAAGGAAATATGAGCAAAATGCGATCGCATCACCTTGCCATTCTTAAATCGCACCGCTTCCTTACAAGCCGGGCAGAGAAACCTATCCAACGGATTTACCGTATCTTCCACAGCATTTAGCATTTTTCCGTTTTCCTGACAAGCCATTAACATAGATTATTTTCCCCTTTTACTTAAATTATTCGTAAAAAAAGAGTGAGACAGAACTCATCTTAAAAATTTTAAGTTAAGTTCTGTTTCACCCCCGCAAAGTTGCTCAACAGTCTTCCAGACTGTTGAGCTGGTGGATAAAGAAAACAAAGTTTTTATCAAAAGTGCTTTTCTGAGCTTGAAAAATGAAGAACTTTGAAGGTGGGGCAAAGTGCTCAGCTTCCTTTGTTTATATAGTTAGAATTATAAGACACAGTAGTTGAGTGGACTCTAATATGTTGATAAATCAACTTTTACAGCCCTACTCAACCGTGCGGAGGTGGGACGATGAAATCAAGTTTCTACAAAACTACTGATTTCTGCCCCACTCTCATCCTCCACCTCAAAGTAGTGCTTTGAGCAAACAGCTACTGCGACCTTGGTTTATTGCACTATATAAATTGAAGCTGGAGACTTTCGTTCCAGCTTCAAATTTTTTATAAGGGGAAACAAAATTATTGAATCGCTTCAGCGCCGCCCATTTCTTCTTTGTACAACTTCGTATCATACATCTTAATAAATGGATACCAAATCACAAAGGCAGACAGAGCACAGACAAGTGCAACTACGAAAGCACCAATATTACCACCTGAACCAACATAAGCTCCAAGACCAATAGGTGTTGGCCATGGTGTTTGGGCAATTGCTTTACCAGCTAGTCCAAGTCGGACAGACCAGTAACCAATTGAAGCAGAGACAATTGGAGCCAAAATAAACGGAATGGTCAACATTGGATTATACACAATTGGTAGACCAAAGATAAGGGGTTCGTTGATGTTGAAAATAGCTGGACCCATAGCTGCTTTTCCAAGCATACGTAATTGATCTGACTTCGCACGGAAAGCAATATAGAAGCAAAGCAATAAGGTCGCACCAGAACCACCGATTGTTACATAAGAGTTGGTAAATTCACCTGCATAAGCAATGAATTTGCCGTCAACGTTTTGTGCCATATTAGCAAGCAAGATCGGATTAACCAGTCCCATAACGATATTAGCACCGTGAATACCGACAATCCAAAGAGCATGAACCAATAAGTAAATCACAACGATACCTAGCCATGTATTAGTGATATGGCTAACAAAGGCAAACGGAATTGCAATAACTTTATAAATATCTGTACCAAATAGGATAAAGATACCGTTAATGAAGAGTACTGCAAATGCAATGACAAAACCTGGAATGAGGGCTGTAAATGAACGAGCAACTCCTTCTGGAACAGCTTCAGGCATCTTGATGACCCAATTCTTCTGCACACAAAGGCGATATAGTTGCACAGCGAGAATGGACATCAGAATCGCAGTAAACATACCTGATGTAGATAAACGTGTCAAACTATCTCCGCCAACAGTCCAACCACCAATTGTTGCTTTTCCTGTAACGGCTGAAATCACTCCTTTAGAATAAGTTAATTCAGGAATGGTCAAAAAGTAAGCAAATACCGCTAAGAGACCACCATTGAGTGGATTGAGGTTGAGCCCTTCTTCTTCGACATAAATTTTTGTGTATTCATACCCAATAACGATGGCAAAATAGAGAGACAAAATCCCCATTGTACACTTATAAGCTAACAAGTATAGAGCTTGAATCTTATCAAATGAATTCGCCCACAAATCAACAATAAATTGAAGATTAAAGGCTTGCGGTATAACACTAAGAACCAAGAAAGCAGACCCTACGATTGTAAAGGGAATGCTGGCCATCCCGGCAGCAACAATAGCACGAACAGGACGCCAAGTAGAGACTTTCCCCATTGGTCCCATGAGGTACTTTTCTAGAAATTCAAACAATTTATTCATAATATATCCTCCTATGATGTTTGAAATATAATTTATAAACTAACGTTGAACAGTGGCAATATATTCTTGAATGCGTTTATATTGCTTATCTGTATGGTGATGAATCCGACTTAATTTTCTTAACATTAGAATGGCTAAAAGTAGCCCCAATAAAAGTACAACCGTTAAAACGGTTACAGTGGTTGTACTAATCGAAAAAAATGGAAAGAGGAAATGATACTGTCCCACAAAAACAATTATCAGTAGCAAAACATTTGCTAAAGCAGAAATATTGTAAAAGAACCGCGTTAATGTCGCTTCTTTTTGATGAACGCTGTACATTCGTGTTTGTTCCCACATTGCCAACGCCGCTAGAACAGTTAGCAACAAAGGCAACAGCAAAACTAAACCAGCCTTTGAAAGATACAGCATTAGCATCCAATAAAGATTAGCAAAGAAGAAAAATGCTGTCGCGTAGCGGACTGAAAAGAAACGCGTGTAGTACATGTTTTTTATTGCTGCTTCTTTTCGTCTTGCTTCTAGTTCTTGTTTCTCTTTTTCAGTCATGTTTTCCCCTTTCATTCATCTTTTACTTTTCAATCTTTCGATAAAGACTGAGCATTTCAAGTGCTACCTCACGCAAGGTCATAGTTGTCATCAAATGATCCTGAGCATGCACCATGATAATTTCAATTTTGATTTCCGTTCCACTTGCGTATTCTTGTAGCAAATTTGTTTGTGCATGATGAGCTTCCAATAGTTCTGCATTGGCAGCTTCTAACTTTTCAGCAGCTTCATCATAATGCCCTTCGCGCATATCTGCAAATGCTTCATGAACTGTTGTTCTTGCTGAACCACTATGCAGGATAATTTCAAAAGCTGCAACTTGTAATTCTTCCTGATTCATAGACAATCTCCTTTACTTTATGTTTAAAAATAATGCTTTAAATTCTGTAAACGACTGACAGCTCAATATCTTTGCTTGCAGGTCAGGCTGCTCTAACAAATCAACAATCTTTGATGTCAACGTTGCCATTTCTTCATTCCCATAAACGGACGGAGAAGGGAGAAAAATGAGTTGAATTTTAGGACTTTCTTCATTCCACTGCACGCCATTTCTCACAATGGCAACACCAATTTTATGATTCTTTGCAAGGGGCTTAATCGGGTGAGGCACCGCAACTTGTTCTGAAAAAACGACAGAACTCATCTTTTCACGCTGCTTGATTAGCTCTTGCATATGTGTAACAAAATCCTTTTCTTCTCCCTGCTCCATTTTTGTTAATAATTCTTGCAAAATCTGCTCTTTTGTCGCATCCTGCATGAGAATAAAACAAGATGGAGAGAAATATTCATCAAAAATCCTTTCACTATCTTTATCAAATGTTATCATCGCTTTAACTGGCAAACAGGTTCCAATCGGCTTTAACTGACTGACCTTTTGCTTGATGGACTTTAATTCCTCTGCATTTAAAAAGATACTAACAGTAAAAACAGGAACACTAAAGACTAAATTTGACAAGTCAATAGACGAAATGATGACATCAATATCTTTCAAACGTTCATCATCCAACTCATAATAACCAATCACATCTACAATGTGAACTAAGTTACCCAGCTCATTGACAATCCGATTTTTTAGCATTAATGCCGATCCATAACCCGTAGCACAAATCACCAAAATGTTAAACTTTTGCTTTTCCTTTAATCGCTCCAAAGCAGCCATGAAATGCAGTGCCACATAAGCCACTTCATCATCTGATAAGTCTTCCTTAGAAAAAATCGGCATTTCCTGCAAAATTTCTCGTGTCATTTCCAAAACTGCTGGTGCTTGCTGTTGAATATCCTGTAAAAGGGGATTTTCAAGCATCACATGATTTTGCAAACGCACATAGAAAGTAGATAAATGAACAACAACTCCTTCAACTAATTGAAAATCATGCTGAAATTGATAAGCCTTGACATGCTCGACTTGCTCTAACGCCTCTAGTAGCTGCTTGCGAATTTCTTGATTGGTGTCTATTTTGGTATTCTGGCTTTCTTGACAAGAAGCTTTTGAAATCAAATGGAGCGTGATATAGTCTACTTCTTCTTTGGGAAATTCCAGCCCAGTTGCCAAATACACTCTGTGTAAAATTTTCTCAGCAATCTTTCGTTCTGCCAGATAATTACCTTGTTCCCAGTCTTCAATCTTGCTAATTTGGAAGCCTTCTGCAATCCTTTTAAACGATAAGGCAATATGAATGACTAAATTTTGAATCACAAAATCTGACAACTTTAAGTGACCTTCACGACATTCGTCCAATACGATAATCGTCAATTCTTCTAAGCTGATTTGCCGTCCTAGAACTTCAATGTTAATGTAATTGTGCAAACTTTGAAAGAAATTATCACGAAAAAAGTAATCCATGATAAAACGTCGTTTATTGCGTTCGCTGCCTTTTACATAAACACCACGATTGGCTTTGCTCTCGATTTGTAAATCATACTTTGCCAAGTCTTGTCTGATTTTCTTGAAATCCGCTGACAAGGTTGAACGACTGACAAACAGCTCTTCTGCTAAGTCATCACAATAAAGTTTTTCCTGCTCAAAGAGCAATTTATTTAAAATGTAATTGTAACGATCCTCTATATTTTCAGTCTTAGCAGAGTTTTGCTCTGTAAAAAATTCTGTTTCTATAAAGTTTCGATAGAGAGCTTTATCTTGAAGTTCAAGTCGATAACCATAACCTTGCTTGGCTGTAATCTTCCAACCAGTTTCATCAGGCTTCCAATCCATCAATGATTTCAGGTAAGTTCTTATCGTACGATCAGAGCAAGAAAGCTGACTAGCTAATTCCTTACTTGTAATATAATGATCTTTATTTTCCAACAAAGATTGAAGAATCAATTTTTCTTTCTGATGTAGCAATACAGTTCTCCTTCCGCATTTATAAGAACTATTTTACCCTTTTTGAGCTGAAAATTTAAATCTTTTCCAAGATGAGGTTTGCCATTTTTTCAATTCCCATTGGAATAGGAATGTAGGCTTGCGGAGGAATTTGTACAATAGGTTTGCCGACTTTTGCTCCAGCATCCTCAAATTGCTTGAAATACATTTTTGTTTGAGGGCTAATGAGATAAAGATCAAATTCAGCAGCAGCAATGGCTTTTCCACCTTCTGTCGCACTAATAGCATCTACTTCAATGTCATGCCCTTTGCTCTTTAAAAATTCCGTTGTTTTCTTTGCCATCAAAGAAGATGACATACCTGCTGCACAGATAATCAATGCTTTAGCCATAAGATTTTCTCCTTATAAATAAAATTTATTTTATAAACTCATTATAGATGAAAACGATTTCAACTTCCATCTTATTTTTTTCCTTAGTTAAACGGAAACATTTCCTTAGTCACTTTTTTTACTTATATTTTAACTTATAACGGAGAATAGTTCCTGATAAAACCAAAGAAACGCTGTTAGCCATAATCAAAGGCAGATCGTTAATCACCAAGCCATGAAACAGCCACAAAGCAATACCAACAACTTGCATCAGATACATGCCAAGCGCAATAGACTCTGTGTCCTTGGTCTTGATGACTTTGAAAACCTGGGGCAAAAAGGCAAAGGTTGTTAAAATAGCAGCAATACTGCCAATCATGTTTATCTCCTGAATAATAAGTAACGACCAGCGCTCTTGATGAGCCTATGGCCAAGTGACGCATAGTCTACGAAAAACTCTTCAACTTGTATCAAATTTTATTGACTGGAAATACCCACCAACCATCTATTTTGAAGAGTTTGACGAAGAAAAGTACATTTTCCTCTCAAAGAAAATGGGCGGAAGAAAAATCTCCATTCCTCTTCCACTCCTTTTGGGATCAGTGTCTTTCCATCAGATGTAGGCATTCATGATACCTGGATATTTTAACAGGACCTGGACATCCTTCTTTTCCAAACCATAGATTTCCATAATCAATTCGCGAATCTTGGCATCATTGATGTCACTGTCTACGAAAAAGCCGTCTGCATTTTTCAACTTAATCGTCAAATGCTGAGTGATAGCTGGATTGGCAGCCAAGTCTGGCACAGCGACTCCTTTAGAAAATTTGATGACATAGGTTATTTTTTTACTCATAAAATCCCTTATCTAGTTACAGTTTCTCCATTTGATGCAATGACTTCCTTATACCAGTTAAAGGACTTCTTCGGTGAACGTTCATAACTCCCCTTGCCATCGTCATCCTTATCGACATAGATAAATCCATAGCGTTTGCGCATTTCACCCGTACCTGCTGATACTAGGTCAATACAGCCCCAAGGCGTGTAGCCCATGAGATCCACACCATCTTCTACCACGGCCTTTTTCATCTCGCGGATATGAGCACCCAGATAGTCAATCCGGTAATCATCGTGTACCATACCGTCTGCTTCCACTTGGTCAATAGCTCCAAAGCCATTTTCCACAATGAAAAGCGGTAGATGATAATGATCCGTAAACCAATTGAGAGCATAGCGCAGGCCTTCTGGGTCAATCTGCCATTCCCATTCAGAAGCCTTGACAAAGTTATTTTTAACCAAATCTTCAGTCTCTATATAGTCGAAGTAAGGATTATTTTCCCGATGGGAGTCAATAGCAAAGGACATGTAGTAGCTAAAACCAATATAGTCAACAGTGCCCTCTAGCAAGTCTTTTTGATCCTGCTCGCTAAAGTCCACCTTGATTCCCTTCCTTTCCCAGTATTTGAGAATATGCTCAGGATATCGGCCAAAGACATGCACATCTGTAAAGTAATAACGCTTCTGCATAGCTTTCATCGCCATGAGGACGTCCTTAGGATTGCAAGTAGCTGGATAAATCGGACACATGGCAATCATACAACCGATTTGGAAGTCAGGATTGATCTCATGACCGATTTTAACTGCTCGCGCAGAAGCTACCAGCTCATAGTGAGCCGCCTGATACATGATTGCTTCGCGATCATCGCCTTCCTTGTAGACAATCCCAGAGTTAGTGAAGGGAGCAAAATCCTCCTGATAATTAGCTTGGTTATTGATTTCATTGAAAGTCATCCAGTATTTGACTTTATCCTTATAACGCTCAAAAACAACTTCTGCAAAACGGACAAAGAAGTCAATCACCTGACGATTTTTCCAGCCACCATACTCGGTCACCAAATGATAAGGCATTTCGAAATGCGACAGAGTAATAACTGGCTCAATCCCGTATTTGAGACATTCATCAAAAAGGTCATCATAAAACTGCAAACCAGCTTCATTGGGCTGCTCTTCGTCTCCCTTAGGAAAAATCCGCGTCCAAGCAATAGAAGTTCGGAAGCACTTGAAACCCATTTCCGCAAACAGAGCAATGTCCCCCTTATAAAGATGATAAAAATCAATTGCTTCATGATTTGGGTAGTATTTGCCTGGCAACACTCCAGCCGTAATTTCACGCGGAACCCCATGGCGAGCTGCTGTCATCACATCAGCCACACTAATGCCCTTGCCGCCTTCTTGCCAACCACCTTCTAGTTGATGAGCTGCAACTGCTCCACCCCAGAGAAATCCGTCTTTAAATGTTGACATGTCTAAAGTCCTCCTGATTTTGATACTTTTATTATACTCCTAAGAAAGCGCTTTTAAAACCCATATTTTTGCCACAGCAATGCGGAAAATAAATCCAAAGATTGTGAAAGCGGTTGCTTTTTCGGCTCATTTCTTTCTATAATGAAGGAAAAGAATATAAAATCTACATTATGTTTCTCTATCTAAGAAAGGTCATCTCATTCCGCTATGATTACAAAATTCTTTCATGATTACAAAAAGTTTTTGATTTATATACCTATTATTGCTATAACTTGTACTATGATAGCTTTTTTATTGTACTTTTTACCCATTGATTCACGCCCGTTTTATCTTTCCCTCTTTACTTTTCCTTTTAGCTTACCTCCTTTCTTTCAGCAAAAGAAAGTTTCTACTTTTATCTTTGCTGGTTTTATAGACGGAGTTTTAAAAACAGGACTTTTTCTACTTGGTATCAAGCCTGTTAGTATTACACTTCCATTTTTAGTCGTTTATAGATGTGTCAGCCTGATTGCCTATGTTTGGCTCTTTTTATTTAAGAAAAAACTAAATGAGTAAATTAAAAAGAGTGAAACAGAACTAAAATTTGAAAATTTTTAGTTCTGTCTCACTCCACAGCCTGAGAGACTGTTGAGATGGTGAATGGCAAAAACGACGTTTTCATCAAAAGTGTTTTTTCGAGCTTAAAAAGCAAACAAGGTTAAGACTCGTTTCATGAGCCTTATCCGGTAACTAATTCGTCATTGCTTTATTATACAATATGCTATGAAGCTGGAGACTTTCAATCCAGATTTTTTATACCTCTCTTATTTTAACCGAATAATTTCTGATTTGGCTTGTTTGGCACTTTCAAAAAGAAGGCTAAAACAAGCACTACAATCATCACACCAGCTAAGAAAAAGCTCATCATTTCATAGCCAGATTTGTCAATAATGTCTCCTGCAATATTTTGGATAAGAATGGTTCCCAAATTTCGGGCTGTTTGAACAAGGGCAATAGCTGTCACCATATATTTTTCATCTACTACATTAGCAACAATCTTTAAAGTCACCATAATCAACAACATTCCTGTGGCGTGCTTTGACATCAAGGTCAAAAGAATCTTGGAAGTCAATCCCAAATCCAGACCATAAATCACATACTGTAAGAGCAAAATGAGCAGGGGAATATAAAGCAATTTTTTAATCGGAAGTTTATCCATAAAAAGATAAGAAAAGAAGATCAAGGGCGACTCACAAATAACAGAAATAGCTACCACAGTCGTCGCCACATTGACACTTAAACCACTATGCTCTAACATAGATGGTATATAAGTGTGACCAGTATTCCCGACTCCAGAATAGAGCGCTACAATAACGAGGTAAAACAAATATGTTTTATTTTTAAAAATCTGTCCAATATAGGAATCATTTTTCGTTTGTGTCGTTTTTTTAGGACGCTGATCTTGTTTTGGCTCAATTCCCAGCACTCCAAGAATACTCACACACATCATACCGATAAACACGATGAAAATCGCTTGCGGAGAGATGAACTTATAAATCAGCCCTGCTAATTGTGAGCCCATTGCATAGCCAAAAGTCCCCCAGATACGGATTTTCCCATAAGTATAAGGGCTTCTAGCAGCTAGAACGTCCATAACAGGATTCACACCGTTGATTAGCATTAAAACAGCGCCGTACCAAATTGTCAAGAGCAAGAGATTATTGGCTTGCATGAAAAAAATTGCTCCAACGATGATGAAAAGAAAGCTATAAATGGTTACTTTTTTAATGCCAATCGCGTCATTCAAAACACCCATAATAGGCTGTACAAGCATTGAAGAAAAGAACGAGGCAGAGACAACAAGTGAAACCTGACTAGCCGAATACCCCTTATCCAGCATATAAACTGAAATTAAAGTTGAAAACAATGAGTATGATAAAAAATAAAAATTATACATCAAAAAATAAACAAAATAGCTATTTTGAAATTTCCTAAACATGATTTTTCCTTCTCCCTAAAAAGGTGACAAAGCCCGATTGGATCAACCAATCGAGCTTTCTATTCTACAAATGAGTAATTAACGTTTCTGACGACGAGATAATTGTGTATCGTTAGTCGTACGCTGTTTTCTTCTTTGCTTACGTTTCGTTGCTTCAAAAACGACAATGAGCAAAAGAATAAGCAACGGAACTGCGACCAGAATGTGATAATCTAAAAAGAGTTGCTTCAAACTTTTTCCGCTAGATTTTGCTGTTGTAGTTTTTACAGTTGATTTAGCTGTACTGTTTTTAATTGCTGTATTCTTTACTTCTGTGACATTATCTCCGTTTGAAATAAGCGAAGAAAGTTGCTCCAAACCATTATCATTTTTCAATACGTCATTTTCCACAACTGCTTTTGCTGCTGTGTCTTTTTTCACTGTTGCATAGAAATCTTTTGACAGGTTATATCTTTTTCCATTGATTGTTTGTTCTCCAGCCTTGAAAATTTTTTTGTACTCATAATCAGCATAAGCTTTCTCAATCAAGGCATTGCCAAATGGATGGCGGTAATATTCTCCGTCTTGGTCAGACCAATTCCCAACTCCCATGATAACACTAATCAAACGTTGTTCCCCTCGCTTAATCGTTGCGATGTAATTAAAAGCTCCTCGTGGACTTGACCCCGTCTTTAAACCTTCGACGCCTTCAATGCCATATTTGGCACCGGGAAGTGAGTAATTATAGGTTTCAAAGGTTTCTTCATACGGCGTTCCCTTTTTTACCGTTACGACTGGTTTATTGGTGTAATTTAAAATATTTGGATAATTCTTGACGAAATGGTACCCTAAAATGGCTAAATCGCGCGCCGTTGTCTGATTGGCTGCATTGTTATCATACCGTTGTGGAGTATACAAGCCTTTGAAAGAAACAGCTGCAGCTCCGCTAGCATTGAACCATTTTGTATTGGTCATACCTAATTCTTTTGCCTTGGCATTCATCATGTCCAAAAATGTATCTGGATCATTGTTAGATAAATAATTGGCTAACATAACAGTTGTCGCATTTGAAGATGGAACAGCTGTCATCGTAATCAATTCAGAGACAGTATAATCTACTCCCGCCACAATTTTATTATTGGAAATTTCGTAAATTTTGGCAATTGCTTCATCACGTGGTGTTGCTTTGATAACTGTATTTTCGCTCAACTTTCCTTGCTGAATTGCTTCAAAAACTAAATACAAGGTCATCAATTTGCTCATACTGGCAGGATCACGAACTTCATCAATATTGTCTTGCCAAAGGATATTTCCCGTATTAGCATCTACAATCAAGGACGATTTAGGTCGATTGATTGGATTGATCTTCTCGTTTGGATACATTTTTTGTGCCATATCAACCAACTCATCTGCACGAGCAGCAGTTACTCCCACATACAACACAAAAAGACAAACAATAGCTAACAGCTTTTTCACTAGAATCCTCCTAAGTTCTCACTTATCTTCTAGTATAGCACACTTTATCCATAAGATAACGAACTTTTTTCAAAATGTCAAAAAACCTACCTAAAAATTAGATAGGAAATAGATTCTTATTTTTTCAAAATGCTTAAAGCTTCTTTATCTGCGATAATGACAACATCTTCATGTTTTTGAAGGACGCTTCCTGGTAGTTCTTCTGTAATCGGTCCTTCTACTGTTCCTGCAATCGCTTTAGCTTTTGAAGCACCATAAGCAAATAAAATAATAGATTTTGCATCGAGAATATTCCGAATCCCCATTGAGTAAGCTTGCGTCGGTACATCTTCTATTTTATCAAAGAAACGAGCATTCGCTTCAATAGTTAATTGCTCCAAATCCACTACATGAACCGTGCTATCAAAGCTCGTCCCTGGTTCATTAAACCCAATATGACCATTTGTACCAATTCCCAAAATTTGCAAATCAACAGGATGTTCTACCAAAATTTGGTTGTAGCGTTTCACTTCTGCTTCCGCATCTTCAGCAACACCATTTGGTAAAAAGCTTTCTTTAAAAGGCTTTTGATTAAATAAATGTTCTTGCATAAAATAACGATAAGACTGAGGATTTTCCCCACTTAATCCTATGTACTCGTCTAGATTCACACTGGTTAAGCCTGACAAATCAAGGTCACTTTCAACAATTTGCTCGTAAAAACTCAAAGGACTGCTCCCTGTCGCTAAGCCTAACGTTTTAGCTCCTTCAGCTAATTTTTCTTTTAATAATTCAAAGGCTACTCTACCGCCGTCTACTTGATTTTCCACTTGAATAATTCTCATCGCTAAACTCCTTTTCCTTATTTAATTACATTATATGGTATAGACCGATTTTTGTCAAGAGAATTTGTTTCTTTTTAAAAAATCCGAGCTTGTTTGCACGAAAAATCGTGCTATAATAGAAGAATGTTAGTCTATTTACTCTGTTTATTTTTACTGGGAGTTGCATTTGTTATCGCTGCGCTCCTTTTCAAAACCAAGCGAATCTGGTATTATACCCTATTGATTTTAGGCATTTTACTCATGTGCCTGCCACTTGTTGCTTGTTGTTATTCGTTATGGATTTTAATTACAGCCTAAGGAGAATGTATGAATACTGCTGATTTTGACTTTCATTTACCAGAAGAATTAATTGCACAAACCCCTTTAGAAAAGCGAGATGCTTCCCGCCTTTTAATCGTCAATCACGAAACTGGTCAAATGGAAGATACGCACTTTGATGCCATTATTGATCAATTACATCCTGGAGACGCTTTGGTTATGAATGATACGCGCGTCTTGCCAGCACGCCTTCATGGTGAAAAGTCTGAAACAGGCGGACATGTTGAATTACTACTGTTGAAAAACATCGCAGGAGATGATTGGGAAGTGCTAGCGAAGCCAGCCAAGCGCTTAAAAGTCGGAGCAGCTATATCTTTTGGTGACGGGCGCTTAACAGCAACTGTCTTAGAAGAATTAGAACACGGCGGACGAATTGTACGTTTCCATTACCAAGGGATTTTCTTGGAAGTGCTTGAAAGTCTGGGCGAAATGCCTTTGCCACCTTATATTCATGAAAAATTAAAAGACCGTGAACGCTATCAGACTGTTTATGCTAAAGAAAATGGCTCAGCGGCTGCTCCTACTGCCGGGCTTCATTTTACCAAAGAGCTGCTGGCTCAGATTGAAGCTAAAGGCGTAAAATTAGTCTATCTGACGCTTCATGTTGGTCTAGGAACCTTCCGTCCTGTCTCTGTAGACAATGTAGACGAACACGAGATGCATTCAGAATTCTATACATTGTCTGAAGAAGCAGCTAACACGCTTCGACAAGTCAAAGCTAGTGGACATCATGTCGTTGCAGTTGGAACAACTTCTATCCGTACACTAGAAACAATTGGTTCAAAGTTTAACGGGGAAATCAAAGCTGACTCTGGTTGGACCAACATCTTTATTAAACCTGGCTACGATTGGAAAATCGTAGATGCTTTTTCTACCAATTTCCACCTTCCAAAGTCCACTCTCGTCATGCTCGTTTCAGCCTTTGCAGGGCGAGAATTGGTGCTCTCCGCTTATCAACATGCCATTGATGAAAAATACCGCTTTTTCAGCTTTGGAGATGCTATGTTTATAAAATAATAGGTGAAATATGAATAAAATTGAAAGCCGTCATCGACTCATTCGCTCGCTTGTCCTAGAGAAAAAAATTCACACACAACAAGAATTACAAGATTTGCTTTCAGCAAATGGCGTTACAGTGACGCAATCCACACTTTCTCGAGACATTAAAGCTTTGAACTTAGTAAAAGTACACGAAGCAGATATTTCTTATTATATTATCAATAGCATGGCACCTTCACGCTGGGAAAAACGCCTGCGTCTCTATATGGAAGATGCCTTGATTATGTTGCGTCCTGTTCAACATCAAGTTGTCATGAAAACTCTTCCTGGATTGGCACAATCATTCGGCTCTATCTTAGATGCTCTAGAATTTTCCGAAATTGTCGCAACGGTCTGCGGTGATGATGTCTGCTTAATTATCTGCGAGGACAATCAAAAAGCACAAGACTGTTTTAACAAATTAAAACAATTTGCACCCCCGTTCTTCTTTAGTAAAGAATAACCTTTTTAAGTATGATAAATTGTAAAATATAGTGCAACAAAAAAAC
>NZ_KV826447.1:0-493 GCF_001835915.1 Streptococcus sp. HMSC034E12 | reverse complement strand
GGCGGTTAGAGGTTCGACTCCTCTAGGGTGCATAAAGAGATTTGACTTTTTTTGTATTTGTGATATAATGATTTTATATTCATAGAAAGAGCACCCTTAGCTCAACTGGATAGAGTACCTGACTACGAATCAGGCGGTTAGAGGTTCGACTCCTCTAGGGTGCATAGAAAAGAAGTCTCCTAGGACTTCATTTTTCTATCTATACGGGAAGTAGCTCAGCTTGGTAGAGTACTTGGTTTGGGACCAAGGTGTCGCAGGTTCGAATCCTGTCTTCCCGATACTATGGCGGTGTAGCTCAGCTGGCTAGAGCGTCCGGTTCATACCCGGGAGGTCGGGGGTTCGATCCCCTTCGCCGCTATAATTGATCTTGTTGGACCTTTAGCTCAGCTGGTTAGAGCTCTCGGCTCATAACCGAGTGGTCGTAGGTTCAAGTCCTACAAGGTCCATTTTGTTATATTGTGGAGGATTACCCAAGTCCGGCTGAAGGGAACGG